>JASHSE010000148.1 GCA_030036975.1 Xanthobacteraceae bacterium
GGCAAACTGGGCGGCCGGTTTTACGTGATCTGCGAAGCCGAGCGATCGTTTCGCGCGATTTCGGCGGGTCACGGCAGCGGCCGCGATGTGAAAGGCGTCGCCGATTTCAGCAATGGCCGGCGGTGCGCGAAGAACTTCGGCAATGCGATGGATTCGAGACTGACGGCCGGCGGCGCCTATGTGACCGCCGAGACGAAGACGTCGTTCAAAGGCTATTACCGCGTCGCGGCGAAGGAGAACGCGGTTTTGCTGCGCTCGTTCGTTCAGTTCGACGGCGAAGGCGAGACCGCAAACGCCAGAGCCCGCGCGATCGGCGGCCATGCGGCCGAGTTGTTGAGGAACGTCTGTCTGCGCAAAGATTCGAGTAGCCCGTACGCCAACCAGGACGGCTACGTTCCGTTTGGCAAGCTGGTGGACTACGCCGGCGGCCGCAGTGACGGCTGCACCAGTTGGTCGCCGTCGGACGCCGGGCAAATCATCGCGATGGTGAAGGACGAGCCGACCACGCTCTACATCTATCCTGACGCGGCCGACATCGACGCCGTTGCGCAAGCGGTGAAGGCCGGCCGCTCGCCGTCGCGTGCGGGATTATATTGGAACGCCGCCTGCTTGAAGGAAATCGGCGCGCCGAAATTTTGGCCGAAGCAAACCCTCGAGCCGCTGCTGGCGCAATACAACAAGGCTCACCCGGCGCCACCGCCGCAGCCGGCGCCCATCTGCAAGGGGCAGTGAAATTTTAGTGCGCCACGTCAACCAAAGGCCGGCGCTCGCGGTTTCTGCCTGAAATTGAGGCCGTTAAGCAGGTTGTAGGCCGCGGCATCGCGGGTCTGCAGCGGCGACAAACCGAACCGCGCCTCGATCATCGCCAGGACGGACGTGGTGTCGGCGACCTTGTGATCGATATAGCCGCGCCGCGCCCACGGGCTGATCAGCAGGGCCGGAATGCGCGTGCCGCAGCCATAAGGATCGGGCTGCGGCGGCGCCACGTGATCCCAGAAACCGCCGCCTTCGTCGTAGGTGATGATGACGGCGGTTTTCTCCCAGACACTGCTGTCGCCAAGCGCCTTCAACAGGCCCATGACCCATTGCTCGCCCCAGCGCGGCGCCGAATTGGCCGGGTGCTCGTCCCGTCCGCCGGTCGCTTTGAGGAACGAGACGCGCGGCAGCTTGCCGGACTTGAGATCTTCGAAGAAATCCGTGCTGTCGCGCATCCGGCCGGCTTTCACGTTCGCAAACCAGCTCGGGAAATACTGGAACGGATTGTGGTGCGGCAGATAGGTTTCAGGTGTGTCGACCACCATGGAGCCGTCGCCGGCGTCGAACGCCGTCTTCAGCGCCCAGGGCTTCACCACGTTCCAGCCCTCGTTGTACCAGGCCCACGGCAGCGACGCGGCATCGAGCCGGTCGGCGATCGTCGGATAAGTCTGCTCGTCGGGCGGCGGCGACAGATCGATCGAACCCATGAAGGTTTCGGTTGGGCCGTTGATCGGCGGCAGGTCGTTGATGAGGATGCCGCTCTTGTCGTACGGCCGATCGAACACCGGCGGGTTCAAGCTGCCGACCTTGTCGGGCGGCGCTTTCGACGACACGGCGGACCGCGCCGCGACGAGATAGAGCGCGTTGCCGGTCGATCCGCCCGACATCGCCTGGAAGAAATTGTCGAACAGCACGTACTCGTCGGCCAGGCGATAATAGTCCGGCAGGTCGTCGCGGGTGTAATAGCCGAGCACGGCGCCCGAGGGCGTGGACTCGGCCAGCATCATCTGCCCGACGCTGAGCTTGCGCGATTTGTCGAAGAACGCGTGTGGGCCGGGCAAGGCCAGCGCCACGAAATAATCCATCCTGCCGCCGTCGACCTGCGCGAACATGCGGAAGAAATGATGCATCGGGTCCCAGGGCACGTTGTCCGCGGACGGAATGTAGCGATTGAGGGGGAAGGGCTTGTTTTCCAGCACCGCGTTGGCAAAGCCGGGAATCTGATAGGGCACCGGCAAATAGGTGTAAGCCGCGCCGGTCGCGCTCTTCTGCAGGCCGACAAAGCGCGCATCGAGCCGGCCATCGCGGTCTAGCAGGCCATCGACCGTGGCGCCGCCGGGCGGCTGATAGGCGCCGAAATAATGATCGAAGCTGCGGTTTTCTTGATAGATGACGACGATATGGTCGATCTTGGCGCGCAGGCCATCGAGGTCGGCAGCGGCCGGCGTCTGCGCCCGCAGCAGCGGCACAAAACCCGGCGGCAGCAGCGTGGCGGCGCCGGCGGCGCCGGCCGCGGCGACCGATTTGAGAAATTTGCGGCGGCCCGTACGAACGATCGTCATCGTTACATCCCTTCCAGCATCGCGGCGGCAATTTTGCGCGGAATCCCCGATCGCCGTTAGCAGGCTTTGATTGCAGTTTTAAGAACAGATGTGGACCGCGCGGCGGCACCTCCCGGCGCGTTCCCGCGGCAAGCACGCCGGGCTATTTGGCGTCGATCACGATTTCAGCCGTGAGATGAAGCATGCTATTGGAGCTGAGCACCGCATCGACGGCCACCGACCAGTTGCCGGGCTGCGCAAGGTCGATGCCGTCAACCTGCCAGTTGCCGTCTTGATCGCGCGTGGCGGTGTAGGTCTTCGCTTTGCTTCCCGGCGTCGGCGCGGTGAGCGTCAGGGTCAGCGCGCGCGCATCGAGCGGGTCGAGGTTGTCGTCGGTGAGGCGGATGGTGGCGCCGGCCGTCCCGACATGGCCCGGATCGATGATGACGTCGACCATGCCTTGTTCGCCATGGATGTGCTGGTAAGCGGCATCGGGCGGAAGCGAAGCCTCGCTGACGTGATGATGGGCGTGGCTCGCCGGCGGCAGCACGCCCAACTGCGCGACGATGGCGATGATCACGGCGCCGATCGACGCTTCGATCGTGGCGTTGCGGCGCAGCTTCCGCCGGGCGTCGTTGACTGCTGCCGGGCTCTGCGCTTCGACCAGGCGATCCGTCAATTCCAAACGATTGACGGAAGCGATCGTGACCATGATCAGAAACAGCGCGATCTTGACGAGGAGGAGACGGCCGTAACCGGTGCCGGTCAAAGCCCCAGGGCTGCCGACGAGGTACCAGGTGTTGACCAGGCCGGTGCATAACAGCGTGCCGACGGTGACGATGCCTAACGTCGAAAACCGCAGCGTTGCCGCGCGCGCGGTGGCGAGCGCGGCGGCGTCGTTGCCGGCGCGTCCGAGCAGGAGCACGAGCGGAACGAGCGTGCCGAGCCAGGCCGCCGCGGCGATCAGATGCAGCACGTCGGCGACCGGGTGGAGCACGCCTTCAAGGCCTTGGCCGCCGATGGCGTGGCCGGCCCAGGCTATGCTGCCGACAAACGCTGCGGACAAGATCGCCGCCGCCGCTTTCAGCCATGCCGGTCTGGCGCTTTGCGCCGCAAGCAGTGGAACGAGCACAGCCGCGATGGCGCAGGCGAGCACGAAGCGGAGCAGCCAATCGTTGCCGAAATCGGTCTGCGACAGCACGGTCCAGAGGATGTTCGGTGACACGGCATCCGCAACGGGCCGGCCGCTCATCGAGGCCGCCGTGAGAACGAGCCATGCCGCCCCGGAGAGGAACGCGAAGGCGAGGCTGCTCCATACAATGATGGTGAGCGGCGGCCGCAGCGCCTTGATCGTGCGCGGATCGCGGGCGGCGCGCGCCGCAGGATCAAGAATGAAGACGACGAAAAAGCCCACCCCCGTCAACGCAATCGTTGCGGCGTAGTGAATGGCGCGCGCGTAGACGATCGGGTCGATCAAGCGATCCTCTGTAACTTACCTGGGCAACTTAAGTGCCGCCGCCGACCTTGAACGTAAAGCTGCCCTGGGTGGTATGGGTGTCGACCGAGAGCGCGCGCCAGCGCACGTGATAGGTGCCGGGTGACAGCGCCTTGAGCCCGACCCGCATGGTGTTGCCGCTGATCTGCGGTTTTCCTTGATCGACTCGGCCGCCCGGACCGCTCACTGTGACGGTGCTGAACGACGGTTCGAGATTTTGCGTGAACGACAAGGTGAGTTCGCGCGGCGCGGTCGGCACCGTGCTGCCGACCCGCGGGTTGGCGTGGTCGAGGAAGGCGTGGGCCTGGGCCGGGTTGGCGGCGGCCAGCGCGACGAGAAGTGCCGAAACGGGGAGGAGGGTGCGCATTGTTTGGATCCTTCAGAACGTGAGTTTGCGGGGTGGAGTTTCGCTGCCGCCGATGAGCGGCTGGCCGAAGCTGCTCGGGAACATGTCGTCGAGATAAAGATGCAGTTGGGCGAGGAAGCCGACGCCGCTGCCGCTCGCGCGGTCGACCGGAATGAGCGCCTCCAGCCCGACCTGGAAATAGCTGCCGACCCAGATTGCGCCGGGATTGATCGTGCCGGTGGTGGCGTAGCTGTTGCCGAAATTGTTGGCGACCGGCGTCGACAGCTGCACCTCGACGATCGGAATCAGGTGATTGATGAAGTCGGGCAAATTCAGATCGACGATCTGCGATTTGAGGTACGGCATGCTGTATTGCAGCGACGCCCCGTAGGTGAGCACCTGCGGAATGAAGACGTTCTGCACCGGATCGAAGCCGGATGTCGGCATCTGGTAGCCGATCTGTCCGGTCACCGCGAAGGCGCGCAGCCAGCCGGCCTCGTCGGGCAGGTCGCCAAACCCCTTGCCGAAATAGTAGGTCGGCGTCACCAAGGTGTAGGGCGTCCCTATGCCGGTGGGGACCGAGCCGGTGCCGCCCCAGTCGACGATCAGGCCGAGCAGCATGGCAAGCTCGTGATCGCTGTTCTTGTAGAGCTGATACTGAAAGGTGGTCTCGAGGTCCGCCCAGCCCTCCTTGCTGAAGCCGCCCGGCTGCTGGATATGCGACCAGCTATCGCCGATCGACACGCCGAAATCCTCGGTGATGCGTTTGGATATTTCGGCCGAAACGTCCCATTCGCTGGCCGGAGGGATATCCGAAGTCTCGAACCAGTCGACGGTCGGCAGCGACAGTTCGTCGGCGACGCAGGGATCGTCGATGGCGAGCGTGGCGGGAAAGAACCGCGCGCCGACGAAGCAATGCGCCGACGCGGCACAATAGGATAGCGGTAGAAGCACCAAGGCCAACGCGCAGGCGCGCGAGTAGCTCCAAGGGGTAAGCACGATACGTCTCCTTTACGCGTGACGGATGAGTTGCCGCCGCAAAGCGCGCGCGGCGGCCGTTGGTCACGCGCGAAGCGGAGGCGCTCGCGATTGGTGTGATCGGGTCGAATTTCCGGCCGGGACGGCGGCGACCGGCGGCAGCGCCAGCCGCGTCGCGGCGGATTGCGGCGCGCCGGCCGCTTTGAGCGGCGGCGGCGGCAGCGCCGCCATGAGCATCAGGCAGCCGACGCAGCAGCAATCGATGCAGATGCTGGCGTTGTTGTCGTTCTGGGTAGGCGAGGGCTCGGCCGCGCTATGGCTGTGACAGGTGACCGTGCCGGAGCCGGTCGCCGCCGTAGCCGCAGCGCTGGCCGCGGCCAAGTTCGCAAACAGCCCGCCAAGCGCAATCGCATAGGCGGCAACCAGCGCAACGATGCGCTGCCGCAAAGATCGCCTGGCGAACGGGCTGTGCACGTCACCCCCTTTTCGGGACTGCCCAGACTATAACACCATAACGCGAAATAGATCCCCTGCCCAGACGGTTGCGG
>JASHSE010000149.1 GCA_030036975.1 Xanthobacteraceae bacterium
TTGCACGTCAACGATGCTCAGGGGACAGGCTCAGAAGCGCATTCCGGGCCATGAAGGCGCGCTTACGGCGCGTCAGTGTCGGCCGGGAGCATACCAAGAAATATTCGGGCGGCAAACCACTGGACACATGCTTCCAAATGTCGCTTCTGGGTCGGTTGGCGGCCGGTTGCGCAGCTTGTGCGCGGGCCGGCTTGGGGCATGATGGCTGCCGCCAAAGCGGCTTCTGTTGGATCGGCCATGTGGATTGGTCATGGATAGCGATCGGGACGGCCTCGTCGAGTTCGCGGGCGCGCAAAGCACGATGTTCGAGACCGGCAAGGCGGCCGGCGCTCTATCGATCGGCTCGCTCGAGAAGCGTGCATTTCTTTATGCCATCGGACCGGTCAAGGCTCTCGACGGCGAAATCACTGTTTTCGAATCGCGACCCTACGTGAGCCGTGCGCGTGGCAGCTCTTACGTCGTCGAACGTTCCTGGAACGAGGAGGCGATCTTCCTGGCGTGGAGCAGTCAAAAAAGCTGGCAGGATGTTTCTGTGCCCGACAACGTCCGCGGCTATCTCGATCTACAGGACTTCGTGAAGTCGGCTGCGAACTCGGCCGGACTCGATGTTGGCAAGCCATTTCCATTTCTGTTGGCGGGAGCGCCGTCGGAAATTCGATGGCACATCAACATCGATCGGACCGAAGGACAGCCCATAGACCGAGAGCTGTTCGCGCGCTCGAAGGCAACTTTCGTGCTAAGAAACGAACGGGTTGACATCATCGGATTCTATTCCGAGAGACACGCCGGGGTGTTCATCAGTAAATATGCGCCGGCCGTTGCACCTGAAAGCGGGCGGACCAACGCCATTCATATCCACTTCATTTCGCGCGTCAGCGAAGCAACAGGGCATATCGATGACATTACGATGAACGGTCGTATGCTCTTACGTCTGCCGGCTGAGTCTGAACCCTGAGCGCTGCCTGCCCGGCGTTGGAAAAAGGAAGGGCGTCTCTGATGGCAAACACGACGGCGGAGCTTGAAGCGCTCCTCATGCAGCGTTCGCTCACCGATCCGCAGCTTGTGGCCGCGGTGGACGCGGCGGCGGAGTTCCGGATACTGCCCGATGCCACCGTGATCAAGATCGGCGGACAGAGCGTGATCGACCGCGGCCGCGCCGCAGTCTACCCGCTCGTCGACGAGATAGTCGCCGTCCGCAACGCCCATAAGCTCCTGATCGGGACCGGAGCAGGCACCCGGGCCCGGCATCTCTACTCGATCGCGGCCGGGCTTCGCCTGCCGGCCGGCGTGCTCTCGCAACTCGGCGCCTCGGTGGCCGATCAGAACGCAGCGATGCTGGGACAGCTGCTTGCGAAATACGGGATCTCCGCGGTCAGCGGCGCCGGGCTGTCGGCGGTGCCGCTCTATCTTGCCGAGGTGAACGCGGTCATCTTCGGCGGGATGCCGCCGTATGGCCTGTGGATGCGTCCGGCGCCCGACGGCGTGATCCCGCCCTACCGCACCGACGCCGGATGCTTTCTTGTTGCCGAGCAATTCGGCTGCAAGGCGATGATCTATGTGAAGGACGAAAACGGCCTCTACACCGCGAATCCAAAGACCTCGAAGGGTGCAACCTTCATCCCCAAGATCGCGGTGGCCGAGATGAAGGCCAAGGGGCTGCAGGACTCGATCCTCGAGTTTCCGGTGCTTGATCTTCTCGCCGCGGCACGCTGCATCCGCCAAGTGCAGATCGTCAATGGCCTCGTCCCCGGCAATCTGACCCGCGCGCTCGCCGGCGAGCACGTCGGCACCATCATCACTGCGAGCTGAAGAGAAACATCATGGCTGACACCAACCAGATCAAGCACGTCGCCTCGCCGCTCGCGCGCCAGACTCTCCTTGACGGCGATCTCACCCGGCCGGTCGCCGGCGGACGCCCGATCCGGCTTCTGCCTTGGCTGCAGGTCGTCAAGATTGGCGGCCGCTCCATCATGGATCGCGGCCATCAGGCGATCCTCCCACTCGTGGGCGAGCTGCGTGCGCTGCTGCCCGAGCACCGTCTGCTCATCCTGACTGGCGCCGGAATCCGCGCCCGCCACCTTTACAGCGTTGGCCTCGACCTCGGCCTGCCGGTCGGGTCGCTTGCTCCGCTTGCCGCGAGTGAAGCCGGACAGAACGGCCATATCCTTGCGTGTCTGCTGGCGCCGGAGGAGGTCTCCTATATCGAGCACCCGACCATCGCGAGCCAGCTCGCCATTCACCTCGCCGCGGCCCGCGCGGTCGTCGGAAGCGCCTTCCCTCCGTATCACCATCATGAGTTCCCGGCCTCGCGCATCCCGATCCACCGCGCCGACACCGGCGCATTTCTGCTTGCCGACGCGCTGGGCGCTGCCGGCCTCACGATCGTGGAAGACGTGGACGGAGTGTACACCGCCGATCCCAATGGGCCGGACGGGAAGCAGGCGCAGTTGCTCCGGGAAACGAGCATCGCCGAGCTCGCGAAGCTGCAGGGCACGCTGCCGTTCGACCGTGCGCTGCTCGAGGTCATGGCGACCGCGCGCCACATTGATCGCGTGCAGGTCGTGAACGGCCTCGTTCCGGGCCGGCTTACTGCGGCGCTGCGTGGCCAGCACGTCGGAACGATCATTCACACCGGCGCGCGTCCGGCCTGAAGGACACATTCGCTGATGGCGGCTAGAGCAAATTCCGGTCAATTTGAAACGCTCTTTTCCTCGTCATGCGCGGGACGGGGTCCCCGCGACGCGAGCGTCGCGGGGACCCCGTTGACCCGCGCATCCATGCTGATTGGCCGTAAATCGAAAGC
>JASHSE010000020.1 GCA_030036975.1 Xanthobacteraceae bacterium
ATCGCCGGAATTGATCCCCAGGGACGCCAGCGTGGTGCTCGATGTCACGTCGATACCCGTACTCGTCCCGACCGCCGCCGCGTCCGGCTCAAGCGCCGCACCGGTCCCTTGAATTTCCGCCGCCGTTGGCGCGCCGGCCAGTGGGTTGGCTTCGTAATCGGCGCTGTCCAGCATCCCCGAACTCGGGGAGCTGGGCAGGTTCGCCTCGTAGGTGATTGTGGTCGTCGCCTGCGCCGGAACGAACTCGTCGTTGAATTGCAGAACCTGAGGGGTGTTGCCGACCGGGTTGCCGGTGGAGGAATCGACGGGAATGCCCATCAGGTAATATCCAGAGCCATTGACGAGATATCCGTCCGAGTTCAACTGAAAGTCGCCCGCCTGCGTGTAATCATCGACACCACTGAACACCGGCGTGTTGTCGGCAGTGCCCGTAGGCATCGCCACCACGAAAAAGCCGTCGCCATTGATCGCCATGTCGGTCGATACCGAGGTGCTTTCGATCGTCCCCTGTACCGTGTTGGTGGCGACCGTGCTGGCGGTGACGCCGTTCGCGGTCTGCTGTCCCAGGGCCTGTGAAACCATGTCCTCAAAGGTTGTGTCCGTTTCCTTGTATCCGGTGGTCTCCGAGTTGGCGACGTTGCCGGAAATGTTCTGCAGCGCGAACGACTGCGCCTGCAGCCCCGCAACCGCGGTGGTCAATGCATCGAAGATACCCATGACTGATCTCCTACTAAGCTCCGCAACTGCCGCTACTGAGCTCCGCAACTGCCGCGCCCACGTTGGACGCCGGGTGCATTGGCAACGCTTTTTCGGGTAGCCGCGGAGCAAGCGCTGTGCCACGGAGTTTTGCGCGCTAATTCAATGCGATAGCACGCACCGCCGGCCGCGCGGACGGGCCGAATGTGCCGCTGGCCCGGCAGGATTTGCCGGGTATGTGTTATCCTTCCCCGCGTATAGAGAAGGATGAGGATTGGACTGCATGCGTTTCGAAGGCACCGCTGCTTATGTCGCCACCGACGATCTGAAGATTGCGGTCAACGCTGCGATCGCGCTGGAGCGGCCGCTTCTGGTCAAGGGCGAGCCGGGCACCGGCAAGACCGTACTCGCGATCGAGATCGCCCAGGCGCTCGGCGCGCCGCTGATCGAATGGCACATCAAATCGACCACCAAGGCGCTGCAGGGCCTTTATGAGTACGACGCCGTGACGCGGCTGCGCGACAGCCAATTGGGCGACGCCCGCGTCAAGGACATTCGCAATTACATCAAGCGCGGCAAATTGTGGGACGCGTTCGCCGCCGACGAGCGCCCGGTGCTGCTAATCGACGAGATCGATAAGGCCGACATCGAGTTTCCCAACGATTTGTTGCAGGAACTCGACCGCATGGAGTTCTTCGTCTACGAGACCGGCGAGACCATCCGGGCGCGGCGCCGGCCGATCGTGGTCATCACCTCGAACAACGAAAAGGAGCTGCCGGACGCGTTTCTGCGCCGCTGCTTCTTTCATTACATCCGCTTTCCCGATGCCGACACCATGCGCGCCATCATCGAGGTGCATTTTCCCGGCATCAAGCAGCGGCTGGTATCCGAGGCGCTCCGGCTGTTCTACGAAATCCGCGACGTTCCCGGCGTGAAGAAAAAACCGTCGACCTCGGAGTTGCTCGACTGGCTCAAGCTTTTGATGGTCGAGGACATATCGCCCGAGACGCTGCGCGAGCGCGATCCCAAACGGCTGATCCCACCACTGCACGGCGCGCTTCTGAAGAACGAGCAGGACGTCCACCTGTTCGAGCGCCTCGCCTTCATGGCCCGCCGCGAGGGACGCTAAGCCCGGCGTCGTTCAGCGCCAAATGCAAGCGCCACGACCATTGTAGGGAATGCGCTGGTTTGGTTTGGTCGGTGGCATTGTTGCGAAAAAGGGGCGGTGAGAATCGCCCCTTTCGCTGCATGCAGTTAGGCCTGGAGGCGTCCCGCTAGCGGTGCGGGCGCCAGCAACCATAGTATTGCGCCCAAGACACGTCGGCAGCGTAGCCGTTGTTGCTTGCCTTTGGCATATGACAAAATACGGCGTTAGAAGACGCCGCCCGGGCCGGAATTGCCCGCGCCGGCGCTGTTTTGGCAGCGTGGCCTCCCCAGCAACCGTAGTATTGCGCCCAAGACAGGTCGGCAGCGTAACCGTTGTTGCTCGCCTTTGGCATGTTGCAATACGGGCTCTTCGCAGGCGCCGCTTGGGCTTGACCCGCCAAGTACGACGCGGTCGAGACCGCAACCGCCATGGCCGCTGCGGTAATCAGTATCTTCTTCATCATGTGTCCTCCCCTTGGTTTTCTCCGTGGCATCCCGCCGAATGGGGACGAGCAAGGGATGCCCTTAGAGATCGGCGCCGGCAGTGGCCCGTGCGCCCAGGGGAAATATGGTCCCGCATGATCGACGTGTATACGCATAATTTTCGTACTTTAGCATAAAATTTATGTTGCATTTATGGTGTGGCCCGCTACTTCATGGGATTTCGCCCCTTGCAAATCCACACTATGGCTACTCCAAGTATTCCAAGAGGGGAGCGCCATGGCTAAGCACCTCACCCGCCGTGCCGCGATCCGCGTCATTGGCAGCTTTGCCGCATTTCCCACGACGGGCGCCCTCGCTCAGACCAACTGGCCGACGCGCACCATCATCATCGTGCACGGCTATCCGGCCGGCGGGCCGTCGGATCTCATCGCCCGCATTCTCGCCGAGGGCTTGACCAAGGCGCTCGGTCAATCGGTCGTCGTCGAGGCGCGGCCGGGCGCTTCGGGCACTATGGCGGCGGCGCAGGTGGCGCGCGCCGCGCCCGACGGCTACACGCTGATGGTAATTCCGTCCGGCCATGCCAGCGTCGCAGCGACGTTTGCGCATCTGCCGTACCGCTCGGTCGACGATTTCACCATGATCAGCCTCGTCTCCGAATATCCGTATTTGATGTGCACCAATGCGACGAGCGGCGTCACAACCGTCGCGGCGCTGCTGCAAGCGGCCAAAACGCGCAAGACGCCGCTGCTCTACGGCTCGCCCGGCATCGGCTCCGGTCCGCAACTCGCCATCGAGCTGTTCGCACTGAAAACCGGCGTCAAATTCCAGCACGTGCCATTTCACGGCAGCGCGCCGGCATCCGCCGAGCTATTGGCCGGCCGGCTCGATTTTATGATGGACCCGCCGGCGACGCTGATCGAATTCGTGCGCAGCGGCAAGCTCAATGCGCTCGCGGTGTCGAGCGCCAAGCGCTATTTCGCGCTGCCCAAAGTGCCGCCCATCGCCGAAAGCGGCGTACCGGGCTTCAACGTCACCGCCTGGCAGGGTCTCGTCGCGCCCGCCGGCCTGCCCGGGCCGCTCGTGCACCGGCTCAACGCCGAAGTGGAGCGCATCGTCAACGCGCCGGCAACGCTCGCGCGGCTGCAAACCTTCGGCAACGAGCCGGCGCCGTCGACGCCCGAAGAATTCAAGAAGCGCCTGATCGACGACATCGCGACGTGGAGCGCGCTCGCCGACGAGATTCATTTCGAAAAGATTTGAGAGTTCGGGGCGGTAGGCAACTCGGCGCCGCCGCGCCACATCGGCACGGCGGCGACAAATCTTAAATCAGTTCATCAGGGCGTCCGCTAGGCCGCGCCCTTCAGGTGCTTATCACACTCGCTCCAATAGCCGCCGCCCTTTTGAATCCATTTAAGGCCGCCATTGGCATTTGTTGCCTTGTTCGCCTTGTATTGATCGTCGCAGGTGTGCAAGCGCGCCTTGCCCGCCGATTCATTGGAATATTTGGGACTGACGGCTGACGGGAAGACGGCGTTGCCGCTGGCAGCCGGCGCGGGCGCCCTCGCCGCCTTCTTCGCTGCAGGAGCTGCAGCCGGGGCCGGACCGCCCGATGCTGGCGCCGCGGCCGCTTGCGCGCCGCACTCCGCCTTGCGGAAGTCCTGCCATTTCATGCCGTTGAGAGTGCCGGCCTTCTTGGCTTCCTTATACTTGGCGCTGCACTCTTTTGTCGTAAGCGCATGCGCCGGGATCGAAATGGCGGTATTGGCAAGGGCCGCGAGAACAATTCCCGAGGCGATCGCTATCTGGGATTTCATCGCAGAGTCCTCCTCCGTGTTGCTCCGATGCGGTATGAGAGCGCTTTAGTTCGTGAGGATCAAGATCCGGTGGCCGCGCTCACGCAACTCTTCCGGAAGCTCGTTTCTGCGGCACCATGCAGCTTTTGCTTTGATGCCTGCTGCTGGCAGCAGCTTTTCACCTTGCTGCTCAAGGCGGCGCCATGAAGGTTGGCGGCTGCCGTTTTGCAATCGGCCCCGGCTGCCGAGCCAGTAGGGGTTTGCGCCAACGCGGTGCTGGCCAGACAGAATGACGCGAAAACGATGGCAATGGTCTTCATGTCTTCCTCCTCCTGAATTCTGCTTCGTCTACGCGAACGGAAACGGCATGTGCCTCAACTGCTCGGCTGCAGCTGCCCGTTCTTGCTCGCCTGATCCACGACATTGGGCAGATGTTGCGCGAGCATGTTCATGGCCGCATCGACAGGCAGGCCGAGATGCCGGGCCATCTCCTGAACCTGGGAATTGCCGAGCACCGCCTTCAACTGATCGGCCGTGATCGGCATGTTCGCGCCATTGCCGAGCCATGACTGGACCTGCGACTGCAGGCCCCCTTGTTGCAAGTGCGCTACGAGCCCATTGAGATCGCCGAATTGGGTTCTGGCCAGCAGCGCATTGATCAGCGTAGGCGCCGCCCCCGCTTCGATCTGTCCGAGGGCACCCTGAAGCATCCCGCCGAGATTAAGTTCATCGAGTAAGCCCATGTTGTCCTCCCACAAACGGACACCGCGACGCAAAGCGATGGGTGCAGTGTCAGAGCCACAAAGCATACTTCTCGGGTCTGGGCGTGCAAGCCCTGCAACCCTCCCGGTAGACGAGCCAATACTGCGTAGTGACAAGCGGGACCGGGCCGCATTGTTCCCGGCTGAGGCCGGCACAAATTGGTGCTCGCGATTTCGTGAAGGCATTCGTTGGCGGAGGCAAATGAATGCGGCGCGCGCGTAGCCCGAAGGCGCTTCAATCGTCTGCACGTTGGTGCGAATCCTGATCGGCGGGCTCCGAGTCTTGCCGCCGCTGCGCCACGTGTTCGGCTTCATCGCCGCGCGCGTCGGACGGCACGATGGATTCGGAAGCTGCCGCATTTGCTGCTGCGTTTGGCGTTTGCGGTTCCGACGTGCGGCGCTGCGCAGCCTCACGCGCCTTCGCTCGGCGCTCGGCGGCGGCGTCGGTCAGCCGCTTGATCCACACCCGCAGCTGCGCCGCCGTGCGGCCGAACACGCCGCCGGCCCAGACCAACTCGAACGGCGTGAACTTGCGCCACGTCTCGTCGCCCTCGACGATGGCGCGGGCAACGATATTGCCGGCCATCGCTGTCGTGTCGAGGCCGTGGCCGCCAAAGCCGCTGGCAAGCCAGACGCCGGGACCGAGCTCGCCGATCTGCGGCATGCGATGCACCGTGTTGCCCAGGGTGCCGTTCCAGGCGTAATCGACCGCGACGCGGCCGAGCTGCGGATAGGTTTTTGCAATGTCGCCGGCAAGCGCGGCGCGATAGCGGCGCGGATTGCGCGGCCACACTGTGGCGCGGCCCGACCACATCAGCCGGTCGCCGACGACGATTCGGTAATGATTGTCGGCGAGATCGGTGTCGCTCACCGCGCCGCGATAGCCGACCGCCGCCGTCAACCTCGCGCGATCGATCGGCGCGGTGACGATCACGTAGGTGGTGATCGGCACCAGTGTCGCGGCAACGCGCGGCAACAGGCCCTTGAGCTCGACGTTGCCGGCGAGCACCACGTGTCCGGCGCGCACGCGCGCCGCCGGCGTGACGATGCGCTTGCGCACGCCGCTCGGATCGATCGACAGCGCCGGCGTGGCTTCGAAGATGCGCGCGCCGTCGCGCTCGGCGGCGGCGGCAAGCTTGAGCGCGTAATTGAGCGGATGGATGGTCAACGCGCGCAAAAAATGGATGGCGTCGAAATAGCGCTCGCTGCGCAGAAACGCGCGCACACGCTCGGTCGGCCAGCCTTCGACTTCGCAGCCGAGATCGCCGAGCAGGCCGATGCTGCGAAACAGCCCGTCGCTGTCATCGACTTTCGACACGTAAAGCCAGCCGGCTTCTGGGTCGATGCCGTCGGCGCCTTCGGCCGCAATGGTGTCGCGCACGTAATCGAGCCCGGCCTGCGACAGCGCCCAAAGGTCCTTGGCGTGCTCGAAGCCGACCCGGGCCACGACTTTTTCCGCGTCCGCCGCAAAGCCCGGCAGCACGAAGCCGGTGTTGCGGCCCGAAGCACTGCCGGCAAGCCGGCCGGCTTCCAACAACGCGACCGACCAGCCGCGGCGCGCTACCTCGCGCGCCGCGGTCAGCCCGGCGAGGCCGCCGCCGATGACGGCCACGTCGACGTCGAGATCGACCGCAAGCGGCGGCCGCGGCGGCGCCGGCAGCATGGTCGCCGCATACCAGGATCGGCCGTAGGCGGCCGGATCAGCTTGTGCACTCATGCGTTGGCGTTCAGGCAGCTTTACCGCCGCATGCTAGACTCGTGCGGGCGAGAAAGCGACATTGCTGCGATGCGCCGTCTGCTGCTGTTCCGTCATGCCAAAACCGAGCGCGCCGAACCTGGCGAGCGCGACCGCGACCGCAAGCTCACCAAGCGCGGCCGCGCCGATGCGCCTCGCCTCGGCGCCTACATGGCGCATCATGATCTGGTGCCTGACCTTGCGCTCGTCTCTCCGGCCGAGCGCGCGCAGGAAACCTGGAGGCTTTTGGCTGCCGCGTTTGGCAAGCCGCCCAAGGCGGTCACCGACGAGCGCATCTACAATGCCAGCACCGACAAGCTCATGAACGTGCTGTCCGAACCGCGCAAGGCGCGCACAGTGCTCTTGGTCGGCCACAATCCGGGCATGCACGATCTTGCCGTTGCGCTGATCGCAGCGGGCGATGCGGCGATGCGCGAGCGCGTGGTGGAAAAGCTGCCGACCTCGGGACTCGTGGTGATCGATCTCGCTTTCGACAACTGGGCAATGCTGCATCCGCATGCCGGGCGCCTCGAACGCTTCGTCAGTCCCCGCCTGATCGCCGCCTCCACCGAATGAGTTTTTGCGCACGGGGCCTTTCGAGCGATGGACAAGCGCATCCTGGTGCCGATCGATCTGTCCGACGTGGAGCTGGCCAAGCCCGCCATCGCCAGCACGCTCATGATGGCGAAGGAGGCGGACGGCGTCGCCGAATACGTGCCGACCACGTGTCCGTAGGTTGGTCGGCCTATCCTCTCAGACCCCATCAGGTGGCGGCCTCGCGCCGGCCCCGTACTGAAGCGAGACCCCGGCGAGCGGACGACGCAAAGGGATTGACTCTTCGAGGCCCATTACAAAACCGCGTGGGCAAAGCAAAGCGTGCCCGCGCGGTTTTACATCGTGAGATGATAACGCCGTGCGTGGGCACGGCGCCTATCGGCGCCTTTGCCCACTCTACCCTTGACGGTTGAGATCTTTAGGGCCCGCAGATCCAGATCCAGCCCCACGGCGTCCATTGCCAGCACGGCCCGACGCCCGGCCACCACCAGCGGCCGTGCCAAAAGTGCCGACCGCGTATGAACCGGCCGCGTCCGACAAACGGGCGTCCGACAAACGGGCGTCCGGCAAACGGGCGTCCGGCAAACGGGCGTCCGGCAAATCCGGCGCGCCCGCCGGCAACCCCTCCCCTGCCGCCATGGCCGCCATGGCCACCGCGCGCTAGCGCGGACGTGTCGCTCAGCGTCAGTGTCGCGAAGCCGGCGACCGCCGCGATCGCGGCGACGGCGAGCGCGCGCGTGAGAATTTTTCCAATACTACGTTTGGGCATGTCCCTCCCCTTTTTCTGGTCATGGACGACAGCTTACGAGCGCTGCCTGCGCCGGACAACAGACATCGCTCGCAAATGCGCTCAAACAATGGTGAAGCGCGCTGCATCCGCCATGTTCGCACGACGCGACTTTAAGTAGCCAAAGCCGCCAAAATCCGCGCCCAGCTGCGGATGCCCTTGTGGAAACATTTGAGGTCGTATTTTTCGTTCGGCGAATGCACACGATCGTCGTCGAGCGCAAAGCCGACCATCAGCGTATCCATGCCGAGCGCGGTCTTGAAATCGGCAACGATCGGGATCGAGCCGCCGGCGCCGACCGTCACCGCCTTTTTGCCCCATTCCTGGGCGAGCGCCGCCCGCGCCTTGACCAGCGCCGGATTGTCGAACTTAACCGCAAAGGCCGGCGCGCCGGTCTTCTCGCCGAACTCGACCTTGCAATCGCCCGGCAGCCGGGCGCGGACAAAATCACGGAAGCCGGCGCGGATCTTTTCCGGGTCCTGGGCGCCGACCAGGCGAAACGAGACTTTCGCCATCGCTGTTGAGGCAATGACGGTCTTCGCGCCCTCCCCGGTATAGCCGCCGATGATGCCGTTGACCTCGGCAGTCGGCCGCGTCGAGACCTGCTCGATGATCAGGCGGCCCTGCTCGCCGGCTGGAATTTTGAGTCCAACGGGGGCAAGGAATTTTTCCGGCGTCAGTCCGAGCGCCGCAAGATCGGCCCTGATGTCGGCCGGCAACTCGGGCACGCCATCGTAAAAGCCCGGAATGGCGACCGAACCGTCGGGCTTGTGCAGCGCAGCAAGAACGTCGGCGAGCACATGGATCGGATTGCGTGCGGCACCGCCGAACAAGCCGGAATGCAAGTCGCGGTCGGCGCAGGTCAGCCTGACCTCCTCATAGACCAGGCCCCGCAGCGACGTGGTGATCGACGGTGTTTCAGCGTCCCACATGCCGGTATCGCAGACCAGCGCCAAGTCGCGGGAGAGCTCGGCGGCATTGTCGCGCACGAAGCCGAACAGATGTTTTGAGCCGCACTCCTCCTCGCCCTCGATCAGCATCGTAATGTCGAGCGGCAGCGCCCCGGTCACCGCCTTGAAGGCGCGGCAGGCCTCGATGAAGGTCATCGCCTGGCCTTTGTCGTCGCAGGCGCCGCGAGCCACGATGATTTTGCGACCGCCGTCGAGGGTTTGCAGGCGCGGCTCGAAAGGTGGCGTGGTCCAGAGATCGAGCGGATCGACCGGCTGCACGTCGTAATGGCCGTAGAACAGCACGCGCGGCGGCCCCTCACCCGCTGTGGCGCCGGCGGCGCCGGTGGCGGACCGGCCGGACGCCTTGCCGACCACCACGGGATGGCCCGGCGTTGGCCGCACGCTGGTCTCGAAACCGAGGCCGCGCAGATCGGCGGCAACATGGTCCGCTGCCGACCGGCAATAGGACGCATAAGCCGGATCGGTAGAGATCGATTGAATGCGCAACAGCGCAAACAGCCGATCGAGGCTGGCATCAAGATCGTGGTCGATGCGGTCGAGAACCGCCGGCAAAGCCTCCGAAGCGTTCATGGCGTCATCGCCTCCATACATTATATAGTCGCAAAAATCTCATTTGCACGGCATTCGCCGCCTCACAAGCGTTGCAACTTTGCAACGGTCGGCGGCGTTTGCGCGGCCAGCTGCGACTCTCTCGCGCCATTTCCTTGACACAGCGTTGTCACGCGGCGTTCCATTACGGCGAAACCCGCCGCCAGTGCGGGAGAGGACGGGCGTGGGGCAAGGTCAGCACTCTCAGCAGGAAACGTTCGCTAATTGCCGGCCGGAGCCCGGAGCAGCCGAGGCAGCGACGCTTTTTTTCGGACCGCAAAGGCGATTGCGGCGTGACGATCGCATTTAAGGCAACTGTCGATGGCCTATCCTATCGCCAACATCCGAGCCATCGGAACGGAAGCCGCCGCGATCCTCAAATCCGAGGGCATTCGCACCACCGTTGGGCTTCTGCGCGCCACCAAGACGCCGAAACAACGGCTGCGCATCGCAGCCAAGACCGGCACCGAGCCTAAGCAGGTCTTGAACTGGGCCACGGCGGCGGATCGCATGCGGGTCAAGGGCATCGGCTGGGAATATGCCGAACTGTTGCGCGTCGCCGGCGTCAAGACCGTCAACGATCTGCAATTCCGCAATCCGCAACATCTGGTCGAAAAAATGCGCGAGGCCAACAAGCGCCAGCTGGTGCGTCTGTTGCCCAAGGAAAAGACCGTGGAGCGCTGGATCGAGAACGCCAAGAAGCTGCAGCCCGTCATTCGCTACTAGAGCAAATTTCGATTGAATTGAATCGCACCTTTCTACTCGTCATTGCCGGGCTTGACCCGGCAATCCATGCGGCGCTCTCGATTTGCGGCCAGTCAGCATGGATGCGCGGGTCAAGCCCGCGCATGACGAAGGAAAGAGCGTTCAACCTGACCGGAATCTGGTCTAGGTCATATCCACACTCTTGGCCATAATCCTTTTCCGTCATGGCCGGGCTCGATGCCCAGCATAGGCCGAGCATGACGAGGCGGAATTGTCTGCGCTGATATAAGTCGTAAACTTGCCGCTTCGGCCGCCGGAAACGATGCCGCGATGCCCCAAGCTTCGGCTAATAGCCTCATCGAACGCGGAAATTCCGCCGCCGGCGATGCCGTCATGACACGGCTGCATGGCAGGGAGCGGCCGCTGGTCATGGGCGTGCTCAACGTCACGCCGGATTCGTTCTCCGACGGTGGCCGCTTTCTCGATCCGGCCGCCGCAATCGCGCAGGCAGAACGGCTGCGCGCCGAAGGCGCCGATGTCATCGATGTCGGTGCGGAATCGACGCGGCCGTACGGCGACGCCGTGCCGGTTACGGCCGACGAGGAGCGGCACCGGCTCGATGCGGTGCTGCCGGCGGTCGTGGCGCTGGGCGTGCCGGTTTCGATCGACACCATGAAGGCCGGTGTCGCGGCCTGGGCGCTGCAAACCGGCGCCGCGATCGCCAACGACGTTTGGGGCTTGCAGCGCGACCCCGACATGGCGCGCGTCGTCGCCGAGTACGGCGCGCCGGTCATCATCATGCACAACCGCGACGCCGCCGATCCGGCGATCGACATCATCGCCGACGTGGCCGACTTCTTCTCGCGCTCGCTGGAAATCGCCTGGGGCGCCGGCATCCGCCACGACCGCATCGTGCTCGATCCCGGCATCGGCTTCGGCAAGACGGCCGAGCAAAGCCTCGCCTGCATCGCCCGGCTGCACGAATTTTCAGGCTTCGGCATGCCGCTTCTGGTCGGCGCCTCGCGCAAGCGCTTCATCCATGCGGTGGCGCCGGCGGCGCCGCTGGAGCGGCTCGGCGGCACGCTCGCGGCGCATGTCTTGGCGGTCGAGAACGGCGCCGCCATGATCCGCGCCCACGACGTGGCGCCCACCGTGCAGGCGCTGGCGGTTGCCGCCGCCATCAGGCGGGCGCGATGAGCGATGGCGTGTTCGTCAAAGGTTTCGAACGGACGCGCGAAAAAGAAAATCGCAAACCGTGATATCGAACGGCGCTTCTCTCACCCGCTCGTCCCCGCGAGGGGTCCCCATCGCGCTCGCGCGATGGGGTGCCCCGTTGCGGGGACCCGATGCAATTCTCTTCCTAGCGACGCGTCCTACCTGGATTCCCGCTTGCGCGGGAATGAGCGGAAAACAAAGCACCGCCGCCGAGAGCCGCCGTGGCTGAGGCGCTCATCGCGCTCGGCGGCAACGTCGGCGACGTGCGCGCAACCTTCGAGCGGGCGATCGCGCTGTTGTGCGAGGACGGCACGGTGCGGACTGTGGCGCGCTCATCCGATTATCGCACGCCGCCCTGGGGCGTCACCGACCAGCCGGCCTTCATCAATGCTGTCATCGCGGTGTCGACCTCGCTTTCGCCGCATGCCCTGTTGGCGCGCGTGCAGGCTTGCGAACGCGCATTTGGCCGCGACCGCGCGCGTGAGCGCCGTTGGGGACCGCGCCCGATCGACCTCGACCTTTTGGCGTATGACGACGTGGCGCTGCACGATGCGGACTTGATCCTGCCGCATCCGCATCTGTTCGAGCGCGCGTTTGTTCTCGTCCCGCTCGCCGAAATCGCTGCGGATCGCGTCATCGCCGGCACACGCGTTGCCGACGCGCTCAACCGCGTCGATGCCCGCGGCATCGAGAAGCTGGCACCGCGCGGCGCCCGTTAGGCGGTCGGCAATCCCGCCGCGGCCATGTTACATTTTGCCGGTCATGACCGAACCCGAGACAGCTCTCTCGCTTGCCGCCGCGTTTCCCGCGGCAACGCGCGAAGAGTGGCGCAAGCTGGTCGACGCCGTGCTCAAGGGTGCGCCGTTCGCGCGGCTCGAGAGCAAGACCTATGACGGCCTGACCATCGCGCCGCTTTACGAGCGGGCGGCCGATGCCCACGCCGTTGTCGGCCGCGCGCCGGGAGCGGCCTGGCGCCTCATGCAGCGCGTCGATCATGCCGACGCAGCCGCGGCCAATGCGCAGGCGCTGGAGGATTTGGCGAGCGGTGCCGGCGGCGGCCTCATGCTGGTGATGGCCGGCTCCTTGAGCGCCGGCGGCTACGGCCTCGATGCGTCGCCGCAGACGCTCGCGCGGGTGCTCGACGGCATCGATCTCGTCGCCGTCAGCCTCGACATCGACCTTGCCCCGTTTGCCCGCGACCTGCCGCAGCAGCTCGCCGATGCGGTCAAGCGCCAAAAAATCGATCCGGCCGCGGCCAAGGTGCGCTTCGGCTATGATCCGCTCACTGCAATTGCCATGAGCGGAAGAATCCCGCTGCCGTGGCGCGAGACCGCGCCACTGCTGGCGCGGCTGATCCAAAACCTGGCCAATGCCGGCTTTAGGGGTCCGTTCGCCGCCGCCGATGGCCGCGTCGTTCACAGTGCCGGCGGCTCTGAGGCCCAGGAGCTAGCCTTCGCGCTCGCCGGCGCGGTCGCCTATCTGCGCGCGCTCGAAGCAAACGGCATGACGCTCGCGACCGCGCGCGATGCCATCTATTTCCGGCTGACAGCCGACGCCGACCAGCTTTTGACCGTGGCCAAATTCCGCGCGGTGCGAAAGCTCTGGGCGCGCGTGCAGGCGGCCTGCGGGCTTGATCCAGCCCCCGGCTTCGTCACAGCCGAGACCGCGTGGCGGATGCTGACGCGGCGCGATCCTGACGTGAACATTTTGCGCAACACGATCGCAGTCGCCGCCGCCGGCCTTGGTGGCGCCGATGCGATCACCGTGCTGCCGCACTCCGCGGCGCTCGGGCTGCCGGATGCGTTCGCGCGCCGCATCGCCCGCAACATCCAGCTCGTGCTGCTCGAAGAAGCAAACCTCGCGCGCGTCGCCGATCCGGCCGCGGGCTCGGGCGCGCTGGAAGCGCTCACCGAGCAGCTCTGCGCCGCGGCGTGGGCGCAGTTCCAGGACATCGAACGCGCCGGCGGCGCCTGGGCGGCGCTGGAAAGCGGGCTCATTGCGCAAAAAGTTGCGGCAGTGCGGGCGCAGCGGCAAACGGCGATGGCGCACCGCACCGACATTCTGACCGGCACCAACGCCTATCCGGACCTTCACGAAACCGCGCCGGCCGTGCTCAACGTGCCGCCGCGGCCGGAACCCGAGGCGGCGAAAGACCTCCGCACCACGCCGCTGCCGCGCATTCGCCTTGCCGAGCCGTTCGAACGGCTGCGCGACGCCTCGGATCGCATGCTGGCGCAAACCGGCGCGCGGCCAAAAATCTTTCTCGCCTGCCTCGGCGCGCCGGCCGACTTCACGCCGCGCGCCAGTTTCGCCAGGAACTTCTTCGAAGCCGGCGGCATCGAGGCGGTGAGCCAACAAATCGACACGGCGACGCTCGGCACCGACTTCAAAGATACAGGCACAAAGTTGGCGTGCCTGTGCGGCTCCGACCAGGCTTATGAGAGCACCGTTGCGCCGGCCGCAGCCGCGCTCAACGCCGCAGGC
>JASHSE010000150.1 GCA_030036975.1 Xanthobacteraceae bacterium
TTCACCGCGAAGCTCGGCGCCACCGACGGCCATTCGTTCCGGCACCTCGCCGCAGTGATGACCGGCTCCACCCAGGACGACTACGCCAGCATGATGCTCGCCGGCGGCCGCTCGGTCGAAGGCAACCGCAGCAAGTCGGGCCGGTTCGACAAGCCGGCCGGCGCCGTCGCCAAATCGCGGGCCAAGACAGGGAGCGCGCGGAAGGCTGGCAAAGCGAAAGCCGGGTCCAAGCCAAAAACGCGCGCCAAAAAATACAAGATGTCCAAAAAGTCAAAAAAATAGAGGTCGAAACGTGGCCAGAATCATCGCAGGGGTCGCTTCATCGCACGTGCCGGCGATCGGCGCGGCGATCGACAACAAGCAGACCGAAGAGCCGTACTGGAAGCGGGTATTTTCCGGCTTCGAGATATCCAAGGAATGGATGCGGCAGACCAAGCCGGACGTCTGCATCGTGGTCTACAACGATCACGCCTCGGCTTTCTCGGTCGAGATCGTGCCGACTTTCGCGCTCGGCTGCGCCGCCGAGTTTCCGCCGGCCGACGAGGGCTGGGGGCCGCGGCCGGTGCCGGTGGTCGAGGGCCATCCCGAGCTCGCCTCCCACATCGCCCAGTCGGTGATCCTCGACGAGTTCGATATCACCGTGGTCAACAAGATGACGGTCGATCACGGCCTGACCGTGCCGATGAATTTGCTGTTCGGCTCGCCCGCGCAATGGCCGTGCCCGGTCATTCCGCTCGCCGTCAACGTCGTGCTTTATCCGCCGCCGACCGGCCACCGCTGCTTCATGCTCGGCCGCGCCATCCGCAAGGCGGTCGAGTCGTATCCCGGCGATTTGCGCGTCGTCATCTTCGGCACCGGCGGCATGTCGCATCAGATTTCCGGACCGCGCGCCGGGCTGATCAACAGCAAGTTCGACAAGGCGTTCCTGGACAACCTGACCAAGGATCCGCAGAAGCTCGTCCGCATCCCGCACCTCGAATACATGCGCGAGGCCGGCGCCGAAGGCATCGAGATGGTGATGTGGCTGATCATGCGCGGCGCGCTCGACGACAAGGTCGACGAGGTCTACCGCTTCTACACCGTGCCGGCGTCGAATACCGCGGTCGGCCACATCATTCTGGAAAACCGCGGGCGCGGCGCCAAGCCGGCCGGCAAGCGCAAGGCCGCGTCGGCCAAGCTCAAGCGCGCTGCGGCGCGGGCCAAGGTAGAGCGGGTGCGCGGCTAAGGCATGGACGATAATCGCTCGCTCTTCACCCTCCCCTGCAGGGGGAGGGTCGACGCCATCGCGAACGAAGTGAGCGAAGACGTCGGGGTGGGGTGATGCTCCGCGCGAGCCCCACCCCGGCTCGCTTCGCTCGCCGACCCTCCCCCTGCAGGGGAGGGTGAGGAAAGAAAGTACCGCAGGACCGACATCAGTCACATCGCATTTGTTCTTGAGAGGTTCGCCAATGAAAATCTGCGTCGCCGGGCAGGGGGCTTTCGGGCAAAAACATCTGGATGCGCTCAAGCGCATTGCCGAGGTCGAGGTCACCTCGCTGGTCGGCGGCAATCAGGACTCGACCGCGCAGGTGGCGAAGAAATACGGCGTGCCGCATTATACCGGCGACCTCTCCGAGGGCATCAAGCGCGCCGACGCGGTGATCTTGACGACGCCGACCAAGCTGCATTTCCGCCAGGGCGAGCAGGTGATGCGCGCCGGCAAGCACGTGCTGGTCGAGATTCCGGTCACCGATTCGGTCGAAGACGCCGAGGCGTTGGTGCGCATCGCCAAAGAGACCGGCGTCACCGCCATGGGCGGCCACGTGCGGCGCTTCAATCCCAGCCATCAATACGTGCACAAAAAGATCGCCAAGGGCGAGCTGAAAATCCAGCAGATGGACGTGCAGACCTATTTCTTCCGGAGGAAGAACATCAACGCCGCCGGCAATGCGCGGAGCTGGACCGATCACCTGCTCTGGCACCATGCCGCGCACACCATCGACCTGTTTCAGTATCAGTGCGGCGAGAATATTTCCGACTGCTACGCGGTGCAGGGGCCGATCCATCCGCAGCTGCACATCGCCATGGACATGGGCATCGTGGCGAAAACGCCGTCGGGGGCGGTGCTCACCCTGTCGCTGTCGTTCAACAATGACGGACCGCTCGGCTCGTTCTTCCGCTACATCTGCGACAACGGCACGTTCAAGGCGTTCTACGACGACCTGTCCGACGGCAAGGACAACAAGATCGACGTATCGAAGGTCGACGTGTCGATGGACGGCATCGAGCTGGAAGACCGCGAGTTCATCGCCGCCATCAAACAAAAGCGCGAGCCGAACGCCAGCCTGGCGCAGCTGTTGCCCTGCATGCGCGTACTCGGTCGGCTGGAAAAGATCATCGACCCCGACCGCCACGCCCACGCGTAACGCCTAGTCTTAGTCTAATTCCTCATCCTTCGAGGCTCGCTTCGCTCGCGCCTCAGGATGAGGAGCGTGGCTGTGCCGGCTATTCAACGATCCCGATCAGCTTCACCAGCCGGTCCGGGTCGGCGGCGAGTGGCGCGGAAGCGCCGTCGTAGACGATGCGGCCCTTGTCGAGGATCACGGTGCGCTCGGAAAAGGACAGTGCGACGCGGCTGTTCTGTTCGACCAGCACGATCGAGAGCCCGCTGTCGGCGCGCAGCCGCTTGAGCACCGCGGTCAGCGTCTCGACCAGAACCGGCGCCAGGCCTTCGGTCGGCTCGTCCATCAACAGCACCGTCGGATTGGTCAACAACGCCCGCGCGATCGACAGCATCTGCTGCTCGCCGCCGGAAAGCTGATTGCCCATATTGTCGAGCCGTTCGTTGAGGCGTGGGAACAATTCGAACACCCGCGCATGGGTCCAATGGCCCGGCCGTGCCGCGACCTCGAGATTTTCACGCACCGACAGCGACGGAAAAATTTCACGCTCCTGCGGCACGAAGCCGATGCCGGCGAGCGCGCGGCGGAAGCTCGGCACGCCGTTGAGGCGATGGCCGTCGAGCAGCACTTCGCCGGCATGCAGCGTGGTGTGGCCCATCACGGTCGACAACAGCGTGGTCTTGCCGACGCCGTTGCGGCCGATCACGCTGATGCATTCGCCCGGCGCCAGCGCAAGGTCGATGTCCTCGAGCACGACGGTCTCGCCATAGCCGGCCGAGACGCCGCGCAGCTGCAGCGCAGCGGGCGTTGCGTCAGAAGACGATGCGTCAGAAGACGATGCGTCAGGCATGGGCGGCTCGATAAGGCGCTTGGCCGAGATAGACGTCGCGCACCTGCGGGTTCGACTCGATCTCGCGCGGCGTGCCCTCGGCGAACAGCGCACCGCCGACCATCACGGTGACGCGCCTGGCGAACCGGAACACCACGTCCATGTCGTGTTCGATGATCAGCACGGCGATATCTTCCGGCAGCCGCTCGATGGCATCCAAAATGATGTGACTCTCGGCGCTGGGGACGCCAGCGGCCGGCTCGTCGAGCAGCAGCACTTTCGGCGACAGCGCAATCGTGATCGCGAGCTCGACCAGCCGCTGCCGGCCGTAAGGCAGTTCCGAGACGCGATGGCGCGCCGCCTCGGCGAGCTTGAGCGTCTGCAACAGGGCCATCGCCTCGTCGATAACGTCGGTGCGCTTGCCGGCCGGATAAAACATCGAGCGCGCCGCGCCGACGCGCTCGGCGACCGCGATGCAGACGTTCTCCAGCACCGAGAGCCCGCGGAACAGCCGGTTGATCTGGAAGGTGCGGGCGATGCCGAGCTTGACCCGCTCGGCTTGCGCCATGGCGGTGATGTCGCGGCCGGCCAAGAGCACGCGGCCCCGCGTCGGCGGCAACACGCCGGTGAGCAGATTGACGAACGTGGTCTTGCCGGCGCCGTTGGGGCCGATCAGTGCGTGGCGCGCACCGGCGGCGAGCTTGAAGTCGATGTTCTGCACGGCGACGAGTGCGCCGAACCGGCGGCTCAGCGCCTGCGTCTCCAGCCGGATCTCGGTCATGGCGCCGTATGCCCGCCGCGCCAGCGTTGCGATAGCTTGCCGCCGTAGCGCCGCCATAGCACCTCGCCGAGGCCCAAAATGCCGCCGCGGGCGAACAGCGCGATCAGGACCAGGAGCAGCCCGAGGCCGAGCTGCCAGGCGGTCGGATAGATCTGGGCGAGAAAATGCTCCAGCGCCAAGTAGATGACGGCGCCGACGAACGCGCCATAGAGCCGGCCGTAACCGCCGAGAATGAGCACGATCAAGACGGTCGCGGCGCGATCGAGGCCGAGCGCGCTCAAATTGACGTAGGCGTTGGTCTGCGCCCACAGGCCGCCGGCGATGCCGGCGAGCGCCGCCGAGATGGTGTAGCAGACCAGCACGCGCCACCGCACCGGCGATCCGATCGCGTGCATGCGCAGAATGTTCTCGCGGATGCCGGTCAGGCTCTGACCGAACGCTGAATAGACCAGGGTGCGTACGAATACGAAGCAGACAAAGAGAACGCCGAGCGCGAACAGATATTGCGTGTCGGCATAAAGCGGATTGAATTCGAACACGCCGAACACGGCGGCAATCGGCAGGCTGGGCAACCCGTCGAAGCCGCCCGTATAGGCGTGCCCCATATTGGCCGCCTGTTCGAGCAGCGCCATGGTGCACAGCGTGAGCATGAGCAGCGTGAGGCCGGCGGTGCGCAGCAGCACCAGGCCGGAGAGGAAGCCGATCAGTGCCGCCGCCAGCGCCGCAAGCAGAAGGGCGGTGATCGGCTCGGTCCAGACGTTATAGGAGGCGAGCATTCCGACGGTGTAGGCGCCGGTGCCGAAGAACGCCGCATGGCCGAGCGTGATGATGCCCGCGTAACCGAGCGCCAGATCGAGAGACAACGCAAAGAGGATCGTGACAACCAGATCACAGCCGAAGCTGAGATAATCGGGAAAGGCAAAATAGAAAGCGATGCCGGCGAGCCAGGGTAGCGCCTCCCACCAGCGCAGGCGGTGGCGGCGCATGAGCGCCCGCGCCGCCGAATTCCCGATCCGCGCGGCCGCGGCCGCGCCGCCCGCCGCAGACGCCGCCACGCTCACTGCTCTTTCCTTCCGGACAGGCCGCGCGGGCGCGCCAGCAGCATCAGAATGGTCAGCGCATAGATGAAGATCGTGCCGCCCTTCGGCAAATACAGCGTCAGCGCGAAGTTGAGCACGCCGAGGATGAGGGCGGCGTAGTAGACGCCGATGACGCTGCCAAGCCCGCCGACCGAAACCACGATCAGGAAATAGACCAAGTACTCGAGTGGATACTGTGGATCGAGGCCGAGAAATTCGGCGCCGAGGCCGCCGCCGAGTCCCGCCATGCCGCTGCCGAACGCGAAGGTGATGGTGAACAGCCGGTCGACGTCGATGCCGAGCGATTCGGCCATGCGCCGATTGTCGACGGTGGCGCGGATCTGGCCGCCGATCCGCGTCCGCTCGAAAGTGAGCCAAATCCCGAGCGCAATGAGAAAGCCGATCACGATCAGGAAGATGCTGTAAGTACGATACGCAATGAACCCAAGATTAAGCTGGCCGCTCAGCGCCGCCGGTAACTGCAAGGTCTGGTGTTCTGGCCCGATCACAATGGTAATGCCGGCGATGAAAATGAAGATCAGCCCGATCGTGAACAGGACCTGATCGAGTTCGCCGGCGCGGTAGAGCCGCCGGTAGAGGAAGCGTTCGAGCACCACACTGAGCGCGGCGGTGCCGAAAAAGCCCAGCGCCAACGCGGCGGCAAAGCCATATTGCGCGCGGTTCATCGCCAGCACGATGAGGTAGCCGCCGAACATCGCAAAGGCGCCATGGGCGAGGTTGACGAACCCCATCAGTCCCATGGTGACCGACAGCCCCACCGAGACGATGAACAGCACAGTCCCCGCGGCCAATCCGCCTAAGACGATCCCGGCGATATCGGCGACGGCATTCACGGGCG
>JASHSE010000151.1 GCA_030036975.1 Xanthobacteraceae bacterium
GCGGGAGGAATTGATTGCGTTGCGGTTGGCCCTCAATCAGCAGACCGCTAGAATTCACGGTCGTCGGAGGCATCACGCTGACGCAGTTGCGGTTGGCCCTCAATCAGCAGACCGCTAGAATCGACATTCCGAGTGACGGCGCATGGGGTTCGTTGCGGTTGGCCCTCAATCAGCAGACCGCTAGAATTGCGGGCGCCAACCTGGCGGGCGCCAACCTGGTTGCGGTTGGCCCTCAATCAGCAGACCGCTAGAATCGCATGCTCCAATTCTGCTCGGATCATCGGGTTGCGGTTGGCCCTCAATCAGCAGACCGCTAGAATAGGAAAGCGCTCAAGGCCCTGGAAACGGGGCCTTTTTTCTCGATCAGAGGTCCAGATCGTGGGGCCGTGCCGGTCAAAATAAAGCGAACTGCTCGGGATTTTTGAGGCTCTGTTCACGGTTTCGGCCGCGGTAGGTTCGGATATTCTCGTACTGCTTGTCGGTTATGGCGAGGATGTGCACTTTGCCGGCGCTGGGCATTGCCTCCTCGACTTTGCGCTCATAGCTTTCGGCTTGCTCTTTGCCCGCGCAGAAGCGCAGATACACCGAATATTGCGTCATTTCGAAGCCGAGGTCGAGCAACTTCAAGCGAAAGTGGGTCGCTGCTTTTCGCTACTTTGGCGTTCCTACCGGCAAATCGAAGAACACGCACAGCCACATGATTCTATAGCCTGATAAAGCGGGAGGACTTCCGTCTTCGCCCCTGGCCACATTCACCTCGTCAGAAACCAAGCGGAAGGCCCGGATGCGGCAGAACAAGGCGATCAGCCTCGCCGCCGTATGCTTTAGCCAAAGAGCCGGCGAGCCGTTCCAAGCAGGTCATCAGCGGGCTCACGCCATCATCCACCGGCAAATCGATCACCATGATTCGGGCCAGCGCGGATTTCCCTTCGGTGGAAACCTCGGTCGTGCCCTCGCCCTTGAGACGGTGCACCTCGCGGTCGACCAGTGGCCGAAACGGCTCCATCAAATCATCCACCAAGACCAAGGCATTGCCTCGATTGGCGTGCATCAAGCCGAGGCTGGGGTGTAATCCAGCGGCCATCACCGCACGCGCCGTTGCCGCGCGCAAAATGGCGTAGCCATAGTTCAACAGGCCGTTGACGCCGTCACCGCCGGTATCGCGGCGAAATTCCGGTCCGAACAACAATGGCCAGTATCGTCGCGCCGCCTCGGCCTCGACGTTATCGGGGTCGCCGGGCCGGACCTTGCGCGCCAGCAGTCGAAACCCGCCGGCTTCGGCGCCAACGGCGGCCAATGTGGCGGCTTGTGCCATGATTTTGGCTTGTACGATCTGCTGCCATAGCCGCTTCTTCAGTGGCGCGCTTGCTCGCGCCTGATCGCTCATCCGCCCGGCCTGGGCGTGATGGCCGTCTACCGGCCACACCACTGCTGCCGGGCGATGGTTCGGGCCGCATAGGATCACCGGCACGCCGCGCGCGGCAAGCGTGACCATGAGATTGTTCGAGTAAGTGAGTCCGTGGGCGTTTGCGACCACCGCGGCAAGATCATCAAGCGGAATACGTCCGACCTCGGCACCTTTCTCGGCAACGGTCAAAAAACCCCGATCGACGGCGAGATGCCGTCCGTCCGTTGCGACCTCGACAACGCGGCCAACCACCTTTCGGTCTCCGCAAACTCAGACCTGCAGGTTGCGGCAGAGGCTCGCCGCGAGCAATGGTTTGGTTAATGTTTGGTTAACGGCGCCCTTGGATACGCCAGAGACGGCCAAGTTCGTCGACGCGGACGGGGACAGCGCCTCTTTCCTTCAGCGTGTTGTAAGAGGCCATCAGCCAGCGAAACGGATCGATCTCGTTGTTCGTGGCGTGTCGCCGATCAAGATTGCCTGTTTCGTTGTGCGCAGCCAGCTTGAATCGACGGGCTGCTGCGTCGAGGCGATGCACCACCATGATCTCGCTCTTGCCGTTGTGTTCGAGACGGATCAAATCGCCCTTGTGAACCCGCATGACGAGCCTGGCGCCGGGATATTCCTGTTGCCAGCGTGGCGCATGAGCCGCTTGGTTCGCATCGAAGCGGCGGATCGCCTCGCCGTCCCACCGCCCGTCGGCCGTTTCGAATATCTCAATACAGAAATTCTCACCCGCCGAATAAGCCTTGTAGGGCATTCCCGTTCGCCGGTCTCGCACGGGCACGAGGTATTCAGGCTTCTCCGGCTTCAACAAGCGCACGCGACGCAGCCCGTGCTTGATGTGCGGATCATCGACCTTCGTATGAAGTTTGCGTAATGCTTCCGCCAGCGCAACGCCGTTGGCCTTTTCTGCTGCAACGTGCGCACGCACGATATCGCGCAGGCGGCGATCGCGGATCCGCTCGACTTCATTTTCGTTCAGGGCTTCAATCGGCTTGCGATAAACGAGGTTGGCGCCTTCTTTTTCGGGGCCCTTCACCAGGCCGTAAGCGGTGTCCTCATGGAGCTTGCCTTGCACGCCGTGGTCCGGCTTGTGCGATACCACGATGCGATCAAGCGCCGCTTTGAGTTCTTCGCGGAGCCTGTCTTTGTCCCACGGCGTAGGAATTTCGATTTTGTCCCGCTCCTCGTCATAGGCGTTCGCCATCTTCCATAACAACGAGCGATCGGTGAGCGCGGCGACCAGGCCGTCGATCGCATGATGACGGTGATCGGCGCGATTTTTGACGCCGGAAAACTCCATGTCGTTGGTGGCCGCCAGAAACTCGTCGGCCTTGTCCTGAACGCCGGCATAGTTGTGGTCGGGCAACAGCGAATTGAGGCCCCACTTGCCGCGTATCATCGACGTGAGCCGGCCGGGCACGACCCAGATGTCGTAAGGATTGGTAATAGCACCGAGATATTGCTTCGCCAGGCGTGCCAGCCAGCCGGTCTCGTTGAGCTGGCGGTTGAGGAATCCACCCTTTCTTTCGAACTGCTCGCGGGCATCGGCGTCAAAGCGCCAGCGCTTGTTCTTGGGCAGCATTGCCGCGCGCCCGGCAATTTCGCTCCATCGATAAGGGAACCCGTTGAGCGTCGGGCTCGAGCCGAAGGCCTGATAGGGCGTCTGTTTGCGCTTGGCGCGATTCGCGTAACGCATGCAGACGATCTTATTGGCGGCACTGTCGTCGAGCGTCATCTTGAACGGCAAGATGTGATCGATATCGACCTCCTCGGACAACAGGCGTCGAATCCCGATCACCTCGCCCGTATAGGGGCAATGCCGGTCGTCGGCCGGACCGAGCTCTTCCCACAGCCGCATCTTCAGCAGATCGTGCCGGGACGGATCGAACTGCGGGTTATCGAGCGCCTCCCTGATCTTCTCGACGCGTTTTTGATTGAGCTCCTGGTTTTTCCTTTGTTCGGCCTGAACGCGGCGCCTCTCCTCGGGCGACAGTTTCAGCGCGCGGGTGAATTCGACGGCAATCTCTTCCGGCGGACCCAATTCATCGATCAAGCGGTTGACGAGACGGCGCAACTGGCCAAGGCCGATGTGCACTGTCGGATTGGGAAATCGGCCGAATTGTTCCTCTTTGCTGTCCCGTGCGTCGCCGGTGCCGACCACGGCGTCCGCCAGCCACTGCCCATAATACGGCAACTTATCCAGGACTTCGCCGGTCGGCAGCTTGGTATGATCGTAGCCCGCCTGTTTGGCGGCCTCGTCGTAACGCGAGTCGCCCTCCATCAGCGGCAATAGCTTCTTGATGGCGCGCAGCCCGAGCCGGCAATGGCCTTCGGGCAGGGTCGCATCGGCGATGCGCTCTGCTGTTTCCGCGTCGAGGTCGCATTTGCCCTTGAGCCAAAGCATCAGCTCGACTTCATCGGGTTCATGCAACAGCTTCTCAACGATGGCGATCTGGCGATCCAGGTCGAGCGAACGCCAAAACTTGCCGAATAGGCTTTTGTGCGAAAGCCGCGCCGCGGTCGCATCGCCGTCGAGCGCGATGCGCCGCTCCGATTCAAGATTGAACTTGGCTTCCGCAGGCAGCTTCAGCAACGTCCGCAGCTTGTCGAATTTGACTTCTTTGTTTTGCAGCAGCGCCAGCGCGACGATGTCGCCCTGTTGTTTGGTGAGCTTTGTCCTTGTGCCGCCGGTTTCGCCAGCTTCCAGGTTGCGGACCTCTTGATAGATGCGAAAGCGCTGCGCCAGCGGATGCGCCCAGGGGCAACGATAGCCCTCGGGGTCCTTTTCAAAGGGCTCCGTCGCGGGATCGAGGCTGCATTTGCCGACCGGCGGCTGTTTCAGCGGCCGCTGATAGAAGATGATGCCGGCGATCTCGTCGTGCGCCGCATCGGTCATGCTCTGATGGTGCGGCGCCTGCGCAGCCCAGATTGCATCGAACTCGGCCCGCAGCAGATCGCGCGTTGGATAGAAGTCGTAACTCGCCTTCGTGCCCTCGAGATGAGCCCGCGCGCGGACGGTTTTGCGCTCCTGATGGCGGCGCCACAGAAACTCGCCCAGCGTGCGTGCGTTCTCCTGCTGCATCGTTTCCTTGAGCTTGTTCGCCGCCTGCTTGATCGCGCCTTTGTCGTCCTCTTTTTTGTCGGCCTTGCGATTGGACAGAAAACCGCGGCGCTGATTGAGATGAAAGAGTGCGCGGCCGACGTGATGAGTGGGGAGGGGACTTTCAAGCGCCTTGGCACGCAACTCGTAGGGATCGAGCGCCTCCAGCGCCTTGCGCGCCGTGAGGTCCGTCGGCATCAAACCGTGGCGGACAAGGGCATCCATCAGTTCGGTGCGGCGGCCGAAATATCGATCCGCGAAACGGTCACGGCGCCTGCGGGCGCTGCGCGCGGTGCGGCGATCGACGGCATTGGACGTGCCGGATTGTGGATCGCGGCCGTCGGGGAAAACGCGGACGCCGCCAGGCCCGAGGCCGACCGGGCGCCACCGTTCGCCTTCACGGCTGAGCCAAACCACGAACCAGCCCAGGCTGTTGGTCCCGAGGTCTAAGCCGAGACGGTAGGCTTCCGCATATTGGCTGTTCATGGTGCTAACAATCGTGAGAGGTGGGAGCGGTCCGCACAGCGGACCGCTCCCACCTTGGCTCCACCAGCCGGCGAATCTCTTCGTCGACTGTGTACCATTTCATGATTAGTTTTTCCCCACAAGCTCCTTGACAAGGGTCACTACTCTTGGTAAAAGCTTATCCGCCCACGAAACGTCCGTCGACCCGCAATTGGGACCGACGCTTGTGGGGATTGCGGTTGGCCATCTCGCCGGCCAGTTGACACTGACCCTCGATAGGGGCACACTTATAACGTGCAGCGGGAACCGAAAGACCTAGCGGTCTGCTGATTGAGGGCCTCCCGTTAACAAGCGAATGCACAAAATGGGGCGGGCTGCGGTCCGCCCCCTTCTTTTTGCTCCAGGCGCACTACACCCCGACATTATCGATCAGCCGCGTCCGTCCGATCCGCGCCGCGACCAAAAGCCGGATCGGGCCATCCCGCAGCGAACCAATCGGCTCCAGCGTCTCGGAATGGCGCGCTTCGATATAGTCGAGCGTGAAGCCGGCGCGCGTGATCGCTGCACGGCCCTCATCGAGAACGGCACCGAGCGGCTGGGCGGCGGCGATCTGGGCCGCACATTCTTTCAGCACGCGGTAGAGCGTCGGCGCCGCTTTGCGCTCGTCCGGCGTGAGATAGACGTTGCGCGAGGAACGCGCCAAGCCGTCCTTCTCACGCACGATCGGCGCCCCGATGATGCGGGTCTTCAGGTTCAGGTCGCGGGCGAGCCGGGTGATGACTTTGAGCTGCTGGTAGTCCTTGTCGCCAAAAATCGCGACATCGGGATCGCATTGGATCAAGAGTTTCGCCACCACGGTGGCGACGCCGGCAAAAAAATGCGGGCGGAAGGCATCTTCGAGGCCGGCAAGCGCCGCGCCTTCCGGCACGATTTTGGTGCCAAAACCTTCCGGGTACATGGTTTCGGCCGACGGCGCCCAGACCAGATCGACTCGGTGCGCGGCGAGCGCCTTGCGATCGGATGCAAAGGTGCGCGGATAGCTGCGAAAGTCTTCATTCGGCGCGAATTGCGTCGGATTGACGAAGATCGAGACGATGACACGCTCGGCGCGTTTTTGCGCGAGCCGTACCAGCGACAGATGGCCGTCGTGCAGCGCCCCCATGGTCGGCACCAGCGCGATGCGCGCGCGCCGCATGCGCAGCGCCGCGATGGCGCGCGTCAGCGTCGGCAGCGTGCGGACGACGCGCATGTTGCGCCGCGATGCGTTTGTTCTTTTTGCCATCGTGTTGAACGAGCAACGTTGCGGCGCGAGCACAGTCGAGCGTTTTCTGTTCGCATCGCGTGGTTAATGATTAACTTATCGCAAGCAATGCTGTATCTTGACCGCGTGCGTTGCAAGCCTGACAACGGCCGGCAATGCAGGGGTGGCGTTGTCATGTTAATGCAGACGGATGTCGGCAGGCCCGGCTCGGCGCATGTCATCGTCCTCGGCAATGAGAAAGGCGGCTCCGGCAAATCCACCACGGCGATGCATGTTGCGGTGGCGCTGCTGCAGGCCGGCCAGCGTGTCGCCACTATCGATCTCGATTCGCGCCAGAAGAGCTTCACCCATTACATCGAGAATCGCCGCGATTGGGCCGAGCGCGCCCGCATCAAGCTCGACCTCCCGATGCATTATTGCGTCGCCCGCGGCGACGGCCTGCGCATCGACGAGATCGAGGCGCAGGAGTTCGCGGCATTCGCCGAAGCGGTGAGCGCGGTCGAGAACAGCCACGACTTCGTCATCGTCGACACGCCGGGCATCGATTCCTATTTGATGCGGCTCGCCCATTCGATGGCCGACACCCTGATCACCCCGCTCAACGACAGCTTCCTCGATTTCGACGTGCTTGGCACGGTTGATGCCACCACGTTCGAGGTCATCGGGGTCAGCCATTACGCCGAGATGGTGCGCGAGGCGCGCCGGCAACGCCGTCTGGTCGATGGCGGCCTGATCGATTGGGTGGTGGTGCGCAACCGGCTGTCGACGCTCGGCTCGCGCAACAAGCGGTTGGTCGGCGAGGGCGTCGATCGGCTGGCGCAGCAACTCGGCTTTCGCGCCGCTGACGGCTTTGCCGAGCGCGTAATCTATCGCGAATTCTTTCCGCGCGGACTGACCGCGCTCGACGACCTCAACGAGGACACGCTCGGCCAGCGGCCGAGCCTGTCGCACGTCACCGCGCGCGATGAGGTCAGGGCGTTGATCGAGGTGCTGAAGCTGCCGGTCGATGCGCGCGGCCGCCGCCGCGCCGCGGCGCGCGCCGAATGGCTTGCCGCCGCCGACAAGCCGCTTGAGACGCACGACCTGCTGGCGGAGTAGGGGGCGCAGTTCGGCCTCCAAAACCGAGGCTGTGGTTCGGCGTACTCTTAATATCGCCCCGTATCGTTCATAGATACGCCGCCTGCAGCCAGCATGACGCATTGGCCGGACCGGAACAGCGAGCCGCGCGCTCGTTTGCATAAACGGCTCAAATAGCATCAAAATCCGCACATGCCCCTTCTCCTCGGCGTCGTTGTCCTTGTCCTCTTGATTTGGGCCGCGAAGTCGTTCGCCAAAGCCGATCCGAAGCAGGCGGCGATTCTTATGCGCAAACTCGGCGGCGCCGGCGCGCTGCTGTTCGCCGCATTCCTGCTGATCCGCGGCGAGATCGGTCCGGCGGTGACGGTCGGCGTGCTCGGTCTCGGCCTGCTGGGCTGGGTGGCGCTCTGGCCGGCCGGCTTTTTCGGACCGCGCCTGCAGACCGCGGCCGGCCAGACCTCGCGCGTGCGCACCGCGTTTGTGGAGATGGAGCTCGACAACGGCAGCGGCCGGATGCGCGGCCGCATTCTCGCCGGCCCGCACCAGGGCGCCTCACTTGATGCGCTCGATGTGGCGACGCTGGTCGGGTTTTTGGGCGCGGTCGATGCCGACAGCCGCGATCTACTGGCAGCGTATCTTGATCGCCGGCAGCCCGGCTGGCGTGAATACGCACAAGCTGATGCGGCAGCGGGGCGCGGGCGGGCTTCGGCGCGCAGCGGCGAAATGACGGAAGAGGAGGCTTATCAGATCCTTGGCCTGCAGCCGGGGGCGAGCGCCCAGGATGTCACGCGCGCTCACCGCTCCCTGATAAAGAAACTGCATCCCGACCAGGGGGGGTCGACGTATCTTGCGGCCCGGGTCAATGACGCCAAGGACGTGCTGCTTCGCCGCCATCGCTGAGGTTCCAAAAACGCGGTCCTCGCGCGGCTTCCCGTCCGATCTACTGATGACGATCCCGTATGCCGTCGCCTGCCGCGATGCGGGGCGCTCTTATTGGCTAATCTTTGAGCGCCAGGCAGGCGAAATCGCTGCGTTTGAGCTGGCGGCAGGCGGCTTCGGCGGTCGCCTTGTCGAAGCCGGCAAAGCGCGCGCGGTAGAACGACTTGTCGCCCTTCTGCACGCGCTCGGTGAACGGATCGGCGGCGGCGAGCGCCTGATGAGCCTTGCTGCGGGCGTCGCTCAAATGCTGGCGGGCTTCCTGCTCGCCGTCGAACGCGCCGATCTGGATCACCCAGCCGCCATGCGCACGTTGCGGCGTTGCCGGGACGACGGGCGCCTCTTGGAGCGGCGCGCTTTTCGCGGTCTCGCCCGGCGCATGCTCGACTTTGGGTAGCGCTTGAACAGGCGTCAACTCACGCGAAGCGAGAGTGAAGTGCGGCACCTCTGCTGGGGCAGCATGCGCCTCAACCTCGGCTACTTGGGTTTCGGTTGGATGCGGCGCCGGCTCGGCGCTGTGTTGGATCGGTGCCCCTGCGGGCGGCGGCGGTGATGGGGCGGCTTGCTGCGCCTGCGCGGCGACGGGCTGCGCTGGCTCGCCGGCCGGCACCAGCACCGGCATGGGCTGCATCGAGGCCGATCGCACCGTCACCGTGCGATAGGTAATGGTCTTGACCAGGACCGGCCGGATCGGATCGCTCGACCCCACGGTGGTGTGCGCCGCTGCGGTTGCCGTCGGCGTGGGGTCGGCCGGTAGCGGCGATGCTGGCCTGCTCGGGCCTCGGGCCGGCGGCTTGGTCAGCGCGACCGCCTGTGGCGCATATTTTGGCCCGCTGCCTTCGGCCAGGACTGGCGCGGTACGTCGTGCCGAAGCCAAGCGGATGTTGGAATCGATCAGGGCGCGCATATGCGCGTCGCGTTCGAGCGCCGAGCGGCCGCCCAGCACGACGCCGACGATGAAGCGGCCGTCGCGGTGCACCGAGGTCATGAGATTGAAGCCGGAAGCCCGCGTAAATCCGGTCTTGATGCCGTCGACGCCGGGCACCGAGCCGAGCAAGTGATTGTGCCCCCGGATGGTGCGGCCGCGGAAGACGAATGAGGTCGTGGAGAAATAGCGGTACAAGCGCGGGAAACGATCCTGGATCGCTCGCCCGAGCAGCGCCTGGTCGCGCGCCGTGGTGATCTGCCCGTCATCCGGCAGGCCGGATACGTTGACATAAGTGGTGCGGCTCATGCCGAGCGCGCGGGCTTTTTGCGTCATCTCCGCCGCGAAAGCCGCTTCGCTGCCGCCGAGATTTTCGGCAATGACGACTGCGGCGTCGTTGGCCGACCTGGTGACGATTCCTTTGATCGCGTCCTCGACCGCGATGGTCTGCCCGGGCTGCAGCCCGAGCTTGGTCGGCGCCTGCTCGGCGGCGTGCTCCGACACCTTAAGCGGCGTGTCGAGCCGGATTTTGCCGGCTTCGAGCCGCTCGAACAGCAGATAGAGCGTCATCACCTTGGTCAGCGAGGCCGGATGGCGCAACGCATCCGGGTTGGATTCTTCCAGCACCGCGCCGCTATTGCCGTCGATCACGATCGAGGCGGTCGGAGGCGAGTAGCCGCCGACCTCACCGGAATAATGACCGTGCCGGACATGACCCGCGACATGGACGTGCACGTGGTGATGGCGCAAATGATGTCGCGCGTCCGCCGCCCCGGTGCTGTAGCTGAGGGCCGCGCCGACCGCGGCAAGAGCCACGACACAACTGCGAAGCCCATGCCGGGCCTCGATGCTCGCCCAACCCATTGGCACCCCGTCCCTGAACTCTACCGAGCCCGCATTTTCGGGACTCACCCCTTTTTCATCCTTCGGGACGGTTGCTTCTCCCGCGACGGCAGCGCCGGGTCGGACCCGATCGACCACCCATGCGAGCGAGGCATAGCCCCCCAACTCAACAACTGGTCACCCCCCAACTCCCTTCACGGCGGCGGTTAGGGCGAGACCGGCCAGGCACGCTAGGCGGACGTGCTTGCCAAAGGGTTAAGTCGCCTCGCGCCAGCCTTGGGTGCAGCGCTTTGACACTGTTGTATTTTGTGCGCCGCACTATATTTGTACTTATGGTCGATGCTGGAAACGGCCTTTTCAAGGCAGTGCGCCGGCTCGCAACCGTTAACCATATCACCCAATGCGCAAGCCCTCCGGAAGGGTTGAGCATGACCAACCACGATACGGAAAAGGCCAGCAAAACGGCCTTCGATATGGCGCTGAATGCGCTCGGCGTCTGGACCAAGGGCGCCCAGACCGTGACCATCGAGGTCATCGATTACACCAAGAAGTCCGCCGAATCCTCTGCGGCCGCGTGGGAAAAGTTGGTTGGCGCCAAAACCCTGGACGGTGCCTTCGAGGTGCAGAGCGACTTTGCGCGATCAACCTATGAGGAGTTTGTCGCCGAAGCCGCCAAGCTCGGCGAAATCTACGTCGAGTTTGCCCGGGAAGC
>JASHSE010000152.1 GCA_030036975.1 Xanthobacteraceae bacterium
CCGCGCCACCCATGTGCCGGTCGGCGAGGACCAGAAACAGCACCTCGAACTGTCGCGCGACATCGCGCAGAAATTCAACAACGATTTTTCCGGCTCGATCCGCGACAAGGGCTTTGGCGAAGCATTCTCTCCGCTGCCCGAGCCGCTCATCACCGGCGAGGCGACGCGCGTGATGTCGCTGCGCCACGGCACGAAGAAAATGTCGAAGTCGGACGCGTCGGATTATTCGCGCATCAATCTGACCGACGACGCCGATGCGATTGCGCAAAAAATCCGCAAGGCCAAGACCGATCCGGATCCGCTGCCGAGCGAGCCGAAGGGTCTCGAGCATCGTCCCGAGGCCGACAATCTGGTGGGCATCTACGCCGCGCTTGCCGACACCAGCCGCGCCGCGGTTCTGGCGCAATACGGCAATGCGCAATTCTCCACCTTCAAGGCCGCTTTGGTCGACCTTGCGGTCGCCAAGCTCGGCCCGATCACCACCGAGATGCAGCGGCTGCTGCGCGATCCGCTCGCCATCGACGCGATACTGGCCGACGGTGCCGCCCGCGCACAAAAACTGGCGCACGAGACCATGAAGGCGGTGAAGGATATCGTCGGGTTCGTGCGGCGCTGATCTGCCGCAAGAGACGGGAGTACCGATCCATGTGCGAACCCGCCCCGAAAAAAACCTACGGCTGGAAAGGCTGGCGCGAATTGCCGGCGCCGCGCATCGGCTCGGGCCGCGGACCCTCGACCTGTCGCATCCGCTGACCGAAACGCTGTCGCGCATCGCGCATTTCCCGCAGCCCCCGTTCCGCAAGTTTTCCACCAAGCCGCCGGCCAATTCCAACGTCACCGAAATACGGTCGCGCGCGCGGCGGGATGAAGACGGCCGCTTGCACCTTCCCGGCAAAAGCGCCATTTATTGTGCAAGATCAACGCTCGGCGCGTCGCCGCGGTGCCGCGCTTTCTTTGGGAAACAGGCAATGTTCATCCAGACCGAGGTCACACCGAATCCGGCGACCCTGAAATTCCTGCCCGGACGGGCGGTTTTGGAAAGCGGCACACTCGATCTGCGCGATCCTGAGCAGGCGGCGCAGTCGCCGCTTGCCGAACGGCTGTTCGGCATTTCCGGCATCAGCGGCGTGTTCTTCGGCGCAGACTTCATCGCCGTGACCAAGAGCGGCGGCGAATGGCAGCAGCTCAAGCCGATGATCCTCGGCGCCATCATGGAGCATTTCATGTCCGGCGAGCCGCTGATCGCCCGCGGCGAGGCCGAGCCGAGCGACGGCGGCGAGTTCTACGAGACCGTCGATGCCGAGACCGTCGCCACCATCAAGGACTTGATCGAAACGCGGGTGCGGCCCGCGGTCGCCAATGACGGCGGCGACATCACCTTCCGCGGCTTCAAGGACGGCGTCGTCTATCTCAACATGAAGGGCGCCTGCTCCGGTTGCCCGTCATCGACGGCGACCTTGCGGCACGGCATTCAGAATTTGCTGCGGCACTACATTCCCGAAGTGACCGAGGTCCGTCCGGTATAGTTCGGCGCCCCGCCGCGGCGGCAAACGCGTATCCCGTATGAGGCCAGGCAAAAGCGGCCGATAGCGCTTGCAGGCGCTGCGGCGCAGACGGCGATCAACACCATGCGCGTGCTCGCTATCGATACGGCTCTGGGGGCCTGCTCCGCGTGCGTGCTCGACACCGGGCTGTTGGGCCTGCTGGCGAGCGCCAGCCTGCCAATGGCGCGCGGCCACGCCGAAGCGCTGATGCCGCTGATCGCCGACCTGATGCGGCACGCCGAGTTGGCCTTCACAGACATCGATCGCATCGTGGTCACCACCGGCCCAGGCAGCTTTACCGGCTTGCGGGTCGGCATTGCGGCGGCGCGCGGCATTGCGCTGGCCGCCGATAAACCGGCGGTCGGCGTTTCGACCCTGTCGGCCTATGCGGCGCCGCACCTTGCCGATGACGACACAAGTCCGGTCATCGCCGCGATCGACGCCCGGCATGACCACGTCTATCTGCAAGTCTTCGGCCCCGCCGGCCGCATTGTGATTGCACCGCGACTCGCCCCACTGGGCGAAGCCGTGCGCACGGCCTCCGAGACGCCGTCGCGCATCGTCGGGTCAGCCGCGCAAGCCGTCGCCGACCACTTGCCCAAAGCCGCGCCGACGCCGTTGCGCATCGATGCGCGCGATGCGCCCGACATCGTCTGGGTCGCCCGCATGGGCGCCGTGCTGCCCGAAGGCCAATCGCCGCCGAAGCCGCAATATTTGCGCGCGCCCGACGCGCAGCCGCAAAACGCCGCCCAATTGCCGCGCCGCTCATGACCATCGTTTGGCGATTTTTGACCGGCGCTCCGCCTTCGCTCTCGGCGGCAGGCCCACGCGACGCGCCCGCCATCGCGCGGCTGCACGGCCAATCGTTCGGCCGCGGCTGGGGCGAAGACGAGGTCTATCGGCTGCTCATCGATCGTGCCGTCATCGCCCACCGCGCCATGAGCCGCCGCACGCTGGTCGGCTTCATCATGTCGCGGCTGGCCGCTGACGAAGCGGAGATCCTTTCCGTCGCCATCGCGCCGGCGCGCCGCGGCCGCGGCCTGTCGCGACCGCTGCTCGACCACCATTTGCGCAGCCTTGCCGGCCTCGGCGCCCGGGCCGTCTTCCTCGAAGTCGACGAACACAATGCGCCCGCCTGCCGGCTCTATGAGGGCGCCGGCTTCCACCAAGCCGGACGCCGGCAAGGCTACTACGCCGATGGCGCGACCGCGCTCGTGCTGCGTCGCGACCTGGTATGAAGCGGAAGAGTCTTGTCGTAATCGATCGCGCGGCGGCCATATGAGGGGCACCCCGAACGGCATTCCTTTCTGCCGCAAAACCCGGTATGAGTGGCGCTTGGAGCGTCTTCGCGGAACTGATTTTGCCAGCGACCAGAAAGGCTTAAGGTCCGACCCATCGGCATGAACGAACCCCGCAAACTGTTCGTCAAATCGTTCGGCTGCCAGATGAACGTCTACGATTCGCAGCGTATGGCCGATACGCTGGCGCC
>JASHSE010000153.1 GCA_030036975.1 Xanthobacteraceae bacterium
CCTCTCTCCCGAGGTGTGCAAGCGGGTCGAGGGCCGGATGATCAACATCCACCACTCGTTCCTGCCGAGCTTCAAGGGCGCTAAGCCGTACCACCAGGCGTACGCCAAGGGCGTCAAGCTGGTCGGCGCGACGGCGCACTATGTCACGCCGGACCTCGACGAGGGACCGATCATCGAGCAGGACGTGATGCGCGTCGACCACACCTACCCGCCGCAGCGGCTCGCCGAGGCTGGCCGTGACGTGGAGGCGCAGGTCCTCGCCCGGGCGGTCACGTGGCACGCCGAGCACCGGGTCCTGCTGAACGGAAACCGCACGGTCATCTTGCACTAACGGGGACGCGGTCAGTCGCCGCCCCTGCTGCGCCGCGTGGCCGCCCTGATTGCCCCGTACTCGCTGGCCGCTACCAAGAGCAGCACGATCGGCAGGATCCACGCCGCCGGGGCGCTGTCGTGCGTACCCGAGCCGTCAGCCACACCAGCTGTGATCAGGAGGATGACCACGCCTGACGCCGGATACAGGACGAGCGCCACGTTCTTCGACATCCAGTTGTTGTAGCCGCCGATCCCGTGATGCACGGGGACCTGGGCATCAGCCGGCAAGGTGACCGCTGCATAAACCGACAGGCCTATCATCACGAGCAGCACCACGCCACCGCCGACCACCGCTCCGATGTCCATCGAACCTCCCCGCGGCCCGACCTAGATCGACGATCTGGCCCCGGTTGAGACTACCGAGCGGCTCCGGGGCGCGCTTGGGCGCCCGTGACGCTCGAACCGTCAGGGCGTGAGGCCAAAACGCTTGGCCAGATCCGCAGGCGTCATGTCGTTCGGTTTTCGATCGAACGGGATGCCGGCGCGCTGCAGCGCTCCCACCACAAGCGAAGCGCATTGGTGGCCGCTGTCGGGCATGCGGATGCGATCGCCGAGCGCGGCACTGATGGTGAGCAGCAGAAAATTGCGCACGCTGTACTTTTGCCCGAGGCAGGATCGCGCGAACTGCACGGCGGCGGTACGTCCGGCATCCGGCAGGTCAAGCGAAACATAGTGGTAGTCGCGATCGCGGTATAGCCGGATGTGGCTCGTGACCACGCCGCGCGGGTTGACTTCCACCATATGGCCGGCGCTGCTGACGACGAGTGCGGCGTGGGTCCAATAGGTGTAGGGGCGGTCCGCCGGCGTGCGATAGCGGAGGTTGCCGACCAGGCAGCGGATCAACAACCCCAGCCAGCCCTTGTCGCGCACCAGGATGAAGTCACCCGGCCGACGGCGGGACACCGTCTCTCCCGGCCGGCAATGCACATAGGCCGGCCTGGCCGTCGTCGGCAGCGTCTCGATTGCGGACATTTCTGCTGACGCCTTCCTTGCGACGACGGACAGTAACGGTAACCCGCGCCCCCGCCATTGCAGCGTAGCAAACGGCGGCCGGCGCGGTCCGCTCAACAACTGCTGTCGATATGCGGCGGCGGCCACGCGCGGCAGTCGATACGAGCTAAGACGTGGTGGCTCCGGCTTCGAAATGCGCTGCGAGATCGGTGGGGTTGAGCGCGCTGTTGTACAGCGCGACCGACTGAATCAGTCCGACGAAGGGCAGCAGCGGGGCGCCGGGGCCGTTCGCCACCGTGCGCGTCTGAGTATCGCTATTGTCGCCCGCCCCGATGAAGAATGTCATCGGCGTGCTCTGACCGACTGGGACATAATTCGCCGAAGTGTTTGAAGCGATCGGCGTCGGCGCTGACGCATCATCGCTGTCTGGGTTTATCCAGAGGCTGAGCGTGTTCATGCTGCTGTTGTAGGTCACCGCTACATACGTCGTGGCCCCTGGAGTAATCGCCGCGACCGAGCCTGGGTTCAACATTGGATTTGACGTGCCGCCGGTTCCGAAGGCGACATTCCAGTTGTTGTTTTCATCGATGATGACCGCAAAGCCTGTGTGGTCGTTGGTGAATGCACTAAACACGGTCCAACGGAAGTTCGTTGCCGGCAAGTTGGGCTGGATCCAGGCTTCGAAGGTGAAGTCGGTCAAGTCTGCCGGCGGCGAATTCGGCGTGTTCCATGGAATGTTGACGAAGCCGCCTTTGAAATTGACGCTGGCCGGCAGCTGGTTCTTGGTACTGTTGGCATCGCCGTTCACAATCGAGGTGTCGCGCGTAAGCGACGAATTGGTAATCGGATCCGAAAAATCGCTCACCGGATAGTCCGGTGGAATCGTATAAGTGCCATTATGGTTGTTGCCGGAAATATCGCTTGCAACGGCCGTCTGACCTACGACGTTGAGGCTGGGTGGAACGAGCAAATCGCTCAGCGTCCAGTAGGCGATAAGGCTTGGGGTCGTGTCTGAGTCATTGAGAATGTAGTCGCTGTAGGGCGGGTATGGAAGTCCGCTGGTCGGGAAATGGCAGCCGACGAAGCACACCGACCATACGATGGCCAACATGCCGATCGGGATCAAAAAAAACAGCGTAGTGCTCATGTCATCGTCTCCATGCGCCCTTCCGGCACGGTCAGCGGGTTTGTCGGCCGCATCCGTAGTTGCAGGTGAGATTTAGTCGCGGCAGTCGGGCACGCGGTTCAAGCGAACTAAGTGTCGGACCCAATTCCGGCTGAGAAATGCGATGCGATAGCGGTGTCGCTTAGCGCGGTGTAATACAGCGCAACCGACTGAATCCAGCCCTGGAAAGGCGCCTGCGGGGCGCTGTTGCCATTGACCGTCGGCAACGTTCGCGGCGCCAACTGAGGTGAACCGGCGCCGATGAAGAACGTCACCGAATTGGCGGCGGGATCGACTGCAGCATAAGTCAGTCCAGATGGCTGTGGCGACGACGCGTTGGGCCAAACCGGCGTCGCCGTAGCCGACGGATCAGTATCCGGGTTTACCCAGAGGGTGAGCTCGTTCTTGGAGCTGTTGAACCTCACCGCTACATACGTTAACGAAAAGACACCATCATCAGCGACAGCCGCCACCCCTGTCTTCACTGTCTGAAGCGATGTCCCGTTTCCGATGGTGAGTTCCCATTCGTTGGCTGTATTAAGATAAACCGCAAAGCCTGTGCCGGTGGTTTGTCCAGCAAACACGGTCCACTTGAACCCCATCTGGCTCACTTTCCATTTGGGCAGGACCCAGGCTTCGAGGGTAAAGTCAGCCAAACTAGGCGAATCCGACGCCCACGGAATGCTGACGTAACCTCCTTCGAAGTCGACGCAGGCTGGCAGATTCAAGCTTCCGGTCGTAGCCGCATCCCCGGGCACAATCGAAGTCTGGTGCAAAAGCAGGCCAGTATTGGCCTGGCCGGCGACAGGCGTTGGATCGGCAACCTGAGGAATTGTGCTCCCCGGCGGATAGGCCGGCGGAATCAGATAGCTGCCGATATGACCGTTTCCGCTAAGATCGGCTGCGGCGGCAATGCTGGTGCTGCCCTGGGGCGGCGGAGGAAACAACTTCGGCAGCTGCGAACCTAAGACATCGCTCAGCGGCCAATAGGCGACCATGCTCGTTTCGGTGCTCAGAATGATGTTGCTGTACGGCTCGCTGTAGCCACCGGTGGTCGGCGGAAAGCAGCCGACGAAGCACAGCGACCAGACGACGGTCAGCAGACCGATCGGAGCCAAAAAGAACAGCGTGGCGCTCATGCTCCGTGTGCCCCCCGGCACGGTTGAGCAAGGACGACTATTAGGTGTCAAAATTTGAGGTTGAGCGTAACCTCGGAAAGGAAAGCTGTCAACGAGCAAGCCGCTCATTAAGGCGGTCGATGCTATGTTTTGACGAACGACAATACCAGCAAGCCGACACCACCCACGATTGCCGCATCAGCCAAATTGAATGGCGGCCATCGGCCGATGGCGATGAAATCGACAATCGCCCCGTGCCGCAATCGATCGGCGAGATTGCCGGCGGCTCCGCCCAAGGCGGCGCCGCTGCCGGCGGCGCTCAGCGCGGTTTCGGGAATCATTCCCGCTTGCAGCAGGCCGGCGACGATGACCACCGAGGCGATCCAAAGCCCGAGTAGCGCCCCGGCCGGGAAGGTGGAGATCGGCACGATGCGCCGGGTCAACTGCCGATGGATGGACAAAAATTCCCTATTGGAGCCCACCGCCCAGGAACGCGACAAAATGAAGGCTTTGCTGGCCTGATCGGCCGCGATCACGCTCACGGCTGCGGTTATTACAATCAACATCTGATCATCGTTCCCCGGCGGCGCGCTGCTTGCCGCGGCGCCGCACGCGAATAAACTGGAAACCACGCAACCTGGCAGCTAGATTATCTCACCGTATGAACCGCACAACGTTGCCGTGCGACTTATAGCTGAACGTTCTGCCCTGCAGCGGATGGCCGATGCGTAGGATCCTTGTCAGCTGGCGCGGATGGAATCTCTACAGCTATCCGACCATGCTCTATATCGGCATGGTTTGCGGTATTTTTGTCGCCGCCTGGGCCGCTGGACTTTCCGGGCTTGACCCGGACCGCTTCGTGCTGGCGGCCATGATCTTGTCGCCGCCGACCCTGATCGGGGCCCGGCTGTTTTTCGTAGCGAGCCACTGGGATTTTTATCGAAACAATCGCGCGCGCATTTGGCGCCGCTCCGAAGGTGGTATGGCGATGTATGGCGGCTTGCTGGCGGCGGTGCCGCTATCCATTCCGCTGCTGCGCGTCATGGACCTGTCGTTCGCCAAATTCTGGGACGCGACGACCTTCGCCATGCTGGTCGGAATGATCTTCACCAGGTTCGGCTGCCTGTTGAACGGCTGCTGCTCGGGTCGTCCGTCGGCATCCTGGCTTGCCCTCAATCTCCGCGATTATCGCGGCATTCGCCGGCGACGATGGCCGACGCAGTTGCTGGAAGCCGCATGGGCGGCGGTGCTGCTGACCGCTGCATTCGTCTTGCGCGGGCGCCAGCCATTCGATGGCGCGATATTCAGTACAGTCCTGCTCGGTTACGGAATTGGCCGCTATTTCCTGCAGAAACTGCGCGACGACGCGGTGGTCCGTGACACCGGCATCATCCAGCTTACGTCCGTGCTGTTGGCTTTGGCGGGGCTGATCGGAACTGGCGTGGCCTGGACCTGGTAGGTCATTGGCGCGGCGCCCAGCGGCAAGGCAAAATCGAGGAGCAGGAGGTGAACGCACCGCAGCGGCCATATCGGGCCTATTCGCCCCGTCCGGTCAGAGCCGAGGAACGCGATGGCGTCGAGATTCTTTTCGGCGGCCTGCATTGGCGCGCCGAGAGGCTGATCCAGGCCATGTTCGAAAATCTCGGCTATCGCGCGCGGCCGCTGCCGACCGCGACGCGGGACGATCTCCTGCTCGGCCGCGAACTCGCCGACATCGGCCAGTGCTGCCCGACAAGCTTCACCACCGGTAATTTGGCGCAATTCCTCGGCGCCGAAGCAAAACGCATCGGCGCCGATAAGGTCGCCGAAAAATACGTTTACCTGACGGCCGGCGCCTGCGGCGCCTGCCGCTTCGGCCAATACCACCAAAGCTATGAGCTGGCGCTGCGCAATCTGGGTCTCGACGCGTTCCGCCTGTTTCTCATGGAGCAGACCAAACTGGATCAGGGCGCGTTCGCCGGCGGCGGCATCGAGATCGGCATGCCGTTGACGCTCGGCGCCGTCTGGGCGGTGCTGTGCGCCGACGCGGTGCAGGGCCTCGAGTACCGCACCAGGCCTTACGAGGTCATCAAGGGCGAGACCGACCGGGTGGTGCGCGAGAGCATCGAAGAACTGGCCGAGGTATTTCGCCGCCGCCCGCGGCGCGGCAAGAGATCAGCATCGCTGCTCTGGCATTTGGCGACGCCTTATTTCGTCCGCGCGCTGCGCAATGTGCTGCGCAAATTCGAGGCCATCGAGGTCGACAAGCTGCAGCCGAAGCCGCTGGTGAAGATCACCGGCGAATTTTATCTGCAGACCGTCGAGGGCGACCCCAACTACAACATTCATCGCTGGCTCGAAGCTGAAGGCGCCGAAGTCTGCCCGGCGCCGATCGTCGTCTGGCTGGATTATCTGTTTCGTGTCCACATCCAACAACTCGAGGACTATGTCGGCATCGACCGCATGGCGCGCTTCAAACTCGCCCGCGCGCGCCTGCTGCAGAAGGCGCTGGGCTGGACCTACAATCGCATGCGGGCGGCGCTCGGCGATATACCGCATGAAATACCCGACCAGTACGAGCTGCGCCGCCTCGCCGCGCCCCATTTCCATCATCGGCTTTCCGGCGGCGAAGGCGACATGCTGGTCGGCAAGGCGTTGTGGGCGCATCGGCACAACAAGGCGCACATGATCTGTGAATTGTCGCCGTACGCCTGCATGCCGAACACGATGAGCGTCGGCGCCATGGCCGGCGTGATCGGCAAGCATCCGGATCTGTTGTACGCGCCGCTGGAAATCAAAGGCGACGCCGAGGTCCATGCGTTGTCGCGCTGCCAGATGATCCTCACCGAGGCGAAGAAGCGCGCCAAGGGCGAATTCGATGCGGCACTCGCGCAAGCGAGGCTGACATTGGACGTGGCAAGAATGCGCCGCGACGCCCGCCCCGCGATGCGCAAGGCGAGCTACCGCGTTGCGTCTGCGGGCCGCGTAGGCACGGCGGCGAATCTCGTCGCGGCTCTCGCCTGAGGCAGCGCGCGCATGAAGATCCTCGGCATCGACGTAGGCTCGACGACGGTCAAGGGCGTCCTGGTCGAGAACGATCGGATGCTGTGGCAGGCCTACCGGCGCCACCACACCAAGCAGGCCGAGACCGTGCTCGCATTCCTCGAGCAGATGGAGAAGGAGTGCGAGTTGACGCCGGAACGCGACGTCATTCTGTTCACCGGCTCCGGCAGCGGCTTCATCGCACCGCTGGTCGGCGGCCGCTTCATTCAGGAGGTCGTCGCGGTTGCGGCAGCCGTCGAGCGGTTTCATCCGCAGGTGAGCTTCGTCTCCGAGATCGGCGGCGAGGACATGAAGACGATCTTCTTCACGGCCTCTGCCAACGGCAAGAGCAAACAAGTCTACATGCAGTCGGCCTGCAGCGGCGGCACCGGAACGTTCATCGAAAAGACCGCGCGCAAACTCAATGTCACGCCGGAACGTTTGGCGCAGATGAACTGCGATGGCTTGCCGCTGCACAAGATAAGCTCCAAATGCGGGATTTTCGCCGAAGCCGACGCCAATACGCTCGTCAAAGGCGGTGTGGCCGCCGAGGAGATCGTGGCGAGCCTGTTCGAAGCCGTCGTGCACCAGAATCTCGCGACGCTGACCAAGGGCAACACGCCGATGCCGCAAGTGCTGTTGCTCGGCGGGCCAAACCTGTTCTTCAAGGGTCTGCAGCAGGCGTGGCGCCGCAATCTCGCGGCGCTATGGGCGGAGCGGCGGATCACGTCCGGCCAAGATGCCGGCGCGTTGATCCAGGT
>JASHSE010000154.1 GCA_030036975.1 Xanthobacteraceae bacterium
GGCGAGGCCGTGGTGCGGGTCGCAGCCGCGGCGCTGAACTTCTTCGACACCCTGATCATCGCCGGCAAATACCAGCACAAACCGCCGTTTCCATTTTCTCCGGCGGCCGAGTTCGCCGGCATCGTCGAGCGCGTCGGCGCCGGCGTGACCGATATTGCCAGCGGCGACCGCGTCATGGGTTATATGGGCTGGGGCGCGGCGCGCGAGGCCGTCGCCATTGCGGCGCAGCAATTGGTCAAGCTGCCGGACCGCCTCGATTTCGAGCGCGCCGCCGGCCTCACCGTCACCTACGGCACCACGCTCTACGCGCTGCGCGAACGGGCTGAGCTCAAAGGCGGAGAAACGCTGGTCGTGCTCGGCGCTTCCGGCGGCACCGGCTTGGCCGCGGTCGAACTCGGCAAGATGCTCGGCGCGCGCGTCATCGCCTGCGCCTCGTCGGACGAGAAACTCGATTTCGCGCGCGCTCACGGCGCCGACGCGACGGTGAACTACGCGGTGGAGAATCTGCGCGAGGCGTTGAAAAAACTCGGCGGCGAACAGGGAGTCGACGTGGTCTACGACCCGGTCGGCGGTCCTTATGCCGAGCCGGCGCTGCGCTCGCTCGGCTGGCTCGGCCGCTATCTGGTGGTCGGCTTTGCGGCCGGCGAGATTCCAAAAATTCCGCTCAATCTCGCGCTGCTCAAAAGCTGCGACATTCGCGGCGTGTCGTGGGGCGCGTGGACCAAGCGCGCGCCCCTGGCGCAGCGCGCGCTGATGACCGACATCGTGCGCTGGTGCGGCGAGGGCCAGCTCAGCGCCCACGTCCATGCGGTCTATCCGCTCGAACAGATCGCCGCGGCGCTCAAGGCCATCGCCGATCGCAAGGCGATGGGCAAGATCGTGTTACGGCCGTGATGGCGCGTAACCGCGCAGCCGCGCGATCCGACGCCGCGCCGCTTCGCGATGCTCGGGCTTGATGTGCGACGACACCGCCTTGACGGCGGCGCCGAGCACTGCGGCGTCGTCCGCCAAGCCGACCATCGAAAAATATTTCGGAATTTTCGGAACCAAGTGGCCGGGCACGACGAAATAAACCAGCGCGCCGACCAGCACCGCCTTCACATAGAGCGGCGTGTGCCGGTCGAAGGCGCAGTAATGCGCGGTCAATAATTCCTCGAGAAACGGCAGGCTTGCGGCTTCGCGCAAAATCCTGCGCCAGAGCTTGCGGCGCAACGCCTCTTCGCTCGAAGCCATGCCGCGGCTGAGCGCGGCAAAATCCTGCCATGAGGCCGCCTGCTGCCAGAACCGCATTTCTGTCCTTTCACCCTCTGCGCCGATGTCGGCCGCAGCACATTATATCACGATCAAGCTGAGCCAATTCAACAGGCCGGGTAATCCTAAGCTGGATATGGGCTTGGCCCCTGAAAGCAGACTGCAAGCCGACCTCGGGGCTGGTCTTCAGGTCACTCCATAGCCCGCATACACCTTATCGACATCGGAGCGAATCGCCTTGGCGGCGGCGATGTCGGCGTTGCCGCCGGCCGTGTCGCCTTTCTTCAGCTTAGCCACGCCACGAGCGTAGAGCGATCCCGCATCCTCGGGGTTATGGGCGATCGCGGCGCTGTAATCGGCAATGGCCGCATCGAATGCGCCGAGTTTTAACTGCACCAGAGCGCGACTGTTGAGGTAATGGGCGTTGTCAGGCGAAAGCTGCAGCGCTTCGTTGCAGTCGGTCAGCGCGGCCTGCAACTCATGCCCGGCCACCGCTCGGGCCCAGCAGCGGTTGTTGTAGGCCGTCGAAAATTCCGGATCGAGCCGGATCGCCTGGTTGCAGTCGGCAATGGCTCGATCATGATTGCCCTGCTCAATGTAGGCCAAGCAGCGATTGTCGTAGGCTAGTGCATTTTTCGGATTGAGCTCAGTCGCCCGGGTGCAGTCGGCAATGGCTTGATCATAGTTGCCTATGCCAATGTAGGTCCAGCAGCGGTTGTTGTAGGCTAGGGCACTTTTCGGATCGAGCTCGATTGCCCTGTTGCAGTCAGCAAAGGCTTGATCATAGTTGCCATTGTCAGTGTAGGCCCAGCAGCGGCCAACAAAAGCCCATGCAACGTCCGGGCCGCTCCACCGGCCGGAGCGGATTGCCGCGGTGCAGCCGATGATTCGCAAATCGGGCGAGTAGGCATTGCCTTTATTCGTGCACCAATCAATCTGCTGCTGCGTCTGTGCGAACGCCGGCGCAATGCATAGAACCATGGCAAGCAAATTTGCCGCGCCCCAAAGATCGGGCCATCGCGTCAATCTCATGGGCTGTCCCTTCCAATCCTCCGGCCAAATTAGCGAAACAGGGCTGCGTTCGTCATCTCCGCCCGTTAAAGTGCGCAGACCCGAACCGACGTCGCTGAAGTTCCTTTTGAGCAGCAACAATTTTCAAACAAACATATCTCAGTCGGGCATTAGTCACCATCAGCCCCTGTTCGGCTGATGTCCGCATTACACTTAAGCGCAGACGAGGCCCCGACTTATGAGAACGTGCCTTAAATAAGTCGGCACCCAACCGGCAAGCTTGTCCATGGCCGTCGCCAGCACGATGTCCTGGTCGGTCACGCCGCCGGCATCATGGGTTGCGCTCGCCGCCATTCGCCCCTCGCGCCCTCGTAAATATGCGGCAAAATACCTAGCTATCAACGCATGAATGCACGAAGCTTCAGGGAGGCCCTCATGGGCTGGTCGCTCAGGTTCGGATCGGTCGCCGGCACCGCCGTGCGGATCCACATCACGTTCCTGTTGTTTCTTGCCTGGATTTTCGGCGTGAACTACGTCGCCGGCGGCCAAATGGCCGCCTGGAACGGCCTGTTGTTCATGGTGCTGCTGTTTGCCTGCGTGCTGCTTCACGAATTCGGCCACATTTTCACGGCGCGCGCCTTCGGGGTCAGCACGCCGGACGTGATCCTGCTGCCGATCGGCGGCGTGGCGCGGCTCGAGCACATCCCCGAACAGCCGAGCGAGGAATTTCTGATCGCCATCGCCGGCCCCGCGGTGAACGTCGTCATCGCGGCGCTACTGGTCCTGATCGGCGGCGCCCATCTCAATCTCGACCGGCTCGCCACGCTCGATATTTCCGGCGGTGGCCTCGTTGATCGGCTCGCCGCCGTCAACCTGTTCCTCGCCGTCTTCAACCTGATCCCGGCGTTTCCGATGGACGGCGGCCGCGTGCTGCGCGCGCTCTTGGCGACACGGCTTGGTTATGTGCACGCCACCGAGATTGCCGCGATGATCGGCCAATGGGTCGCGTTCGCGCTCGGCTTTCTCGGCCTGTTCGGCAACCCGCTGCTGATCTTCATCGCCATCTTCGTCTATCTGGCGGCATCCTCGGAGGCTCATGTGGTGGCGATCCGCGCCATATCGCGCGGCGTTCCGGTGACGGCGGCGATGATGACCCAATTCGCCACGCTGACGCCGGACGAACACATCGACACCGCGGTGGAAACGCTGCTGCGCACCAGCCAGGGCGAATTTCCGGTGATTGCTGCGGCAAGCCGCCCGGTCGGTGTGCTCGGGCGCAACGGTCTCATTCGAGCGTTGAAAGAGCGCGGCCCCGATGCCCGCGTCGCCGAAACCATGGCCGGCCCGCTGCCGACGGTCGGTTATCGCAGCTGCCTCGACGAAGCATTCCGGCTCCTGCAGGAAAAGCGCGCGCCCGCCGTCGGCGTGGTCGACACGTCCGGCAAGCTGGTCGGGCTCGTCACCTCCGAGACCGTGGGCGAAATGCTCATGCTGCACCGCGCCATGCCGCGCGGCGTCAAGCTCGGGCCGTGGAGCCGCCCGGCTGGCGCTTGACGAAGAGGCGCTCGCCTGAGTGGATCGGCGCGGCGCCGATTTACGACACTCACGGGACAACGCATGGCAAACCTCGCGCGCAGTCCCCTCCCAAACTCGTTGTGGGATGTAATCGCTACGGCGCGGCTGCGCTACCGCGGCATTGCGCCGGCTAAGCGGCTGACTATATTCCGGCCTCGCGCGGGCCCCTCGGGGCCCGTAACGATTTAGCGCACCTAACGCATGAACCTCCGCAACATCGCCATTATCGCCCACGTCGACCACGGCAAGACCACGTTGGTCGACCGGCTGCTGCAGCAATCCGGCGCGTTTCGCGAGAACCAGCGCGTCGTCGAACGCGCGCTCGATTCCAACGAGCTGGAGCGCGAGCGCGGCATCACCATTCTGTCCAAGGTGACGTCGCTGCTTTGGCACGACACCCGCATCAATATTGTCGACACGCCCGGTCACGCCGATTTCGGCGGCGAGGTCGAGCGCATCCTCAACATGGTGGACGGCGCGCTGGTCTTGGTCGATGCCGCCGAAGGTCCGTTGCCGCAGACCAAGTTCGTCGTCACCAAGGCGCTCAAGGTCGGGCTCAAGCCGATCGTCGTGATCAACAAGGTCGACCGGCCCGACGCGCGGCCGACCGAGGTTGCCAACGAAGTGTTCGACCTGTTCGCCGCGCTCGATGCCAGCGAGGCGCAGCTCGATTTTCCGCTGCTCTACGGCTCGGCCAAGCAGGGCTGGATGGCGGAGAATCCCGCCGGGCCGAAAGATCGCGGCATGGCGCCGCTGTTCGAGTTGGTGCTGCGCCACGTGCCGCCGCCGCAGGTCGAGGACGGGCCGTTCCGCATGCTGGGCACCATCCTGGAAGCCAATCCATATCTCGGCCGCATCGTCACCGGCCGCATCGTTTCCGGCAGCGTCAAGCCGAACCAGACCGTCAAGGTGCTCGATCGCCATGGCGCGCTGGTCGAGGACGGCCGGGTCACCAAGGTGCTGGCGTTCCGCGGCCTGGAGCGCACGCCGATCGACGAGGGCTTCGCCGGCGACATCGTCGCCGTTGCCGGCCTGCCCGAAGCCTTCGTGTCGCATACGCTGTGCGCGCCCGAAGTGACCGAGCCGCTGCCGGCGCAGCCGATCGATCCGCCGACGCTCACCATGACGTTCCGCATCAACGATTCGCCGCTCGCCGGCACCGAGGGCGACAAGGTGCAGAGCCGCGTCATTCGCGAGCGGCTGTTGCGCGAGGCTGAAGGCAATGTGGCGCTGCGCATTTCTGAATCCGCCGAGAAGGATTCGATGGAAGTCGCCGGCCGTGGCGAGCTGCAGCTCGGCATTTTGATCGAAACCATGCGGCGCGAGGGTTTCGAGCTCTCGGTGTCGCGGCCTAAGGTCTTGTTCCAGCACGGCCCGTCGGGTGAACTCAACGAACCGATCGAGGAGGTCGTCATCGATGTCGACGAGCAGCACACCGGCGTGGTGGTGCAGAAGCTCGCCGAACGCAAGGGCGAGATGATCGAGATGCGGCCGTCGGGCGGCGGGCGGGTGCGGCTGATTTTCCATGCGCCGACGCGCGGGCTGATCGGCTATCACGGCGAACTCCTCACCGACACCCGCGGCACCGCGGTGATGAACCGGCTGTTCCACGCCTACGGCCCGCATCGCGGCGACATCGCCGGCCGGCGCAATGGCGTGCTGCTCTCCACCGACCAGGGCGAAGCGGTCGCCTACGCGATGTGGAATCTGGAAGACCGCGGCCCGATGATGATCGAGCCGGGCTGGAAGGTCTATCGCGGCATGATCGTCGGCGAGCACACCCGCGGCAACGACCTCGAAGTCAACGTGCTCAAGGGCAAAAAACTCACCAACATCCGCACCCATTCCAAGGACGAGGCGATACGGCTCACCCCGCCGATTCGCATGACCTTGGAGAAGGCGCTCGCCTATATCGACGACGACGAGTTGGTCGAGGTGACGCCGAAATCGATCCGGCTGCGCAAAAAGCTACTCGATCCCAACGAACGCAAGCGCGACGAGCGGCGCAAGGAAGTCGAGCGGGTATAATTCGCCGCTGGGCCGCCGCACCGCGCAGCAGCCGCATTCGGCGACGCTCACATTAACATCGGCGCCGCCGCTTGCGCCGTCCCGTGCGCTGCACCGCTGCAAAATGTCACAGACCGTGGCGCGCCTGCAACAGGGCCGGCAGATTACGACCGGACCTTGCATTTTTGCGCTTGCGGTGATGGCGCCGGCGCCGCGACTCCGCTAATAATCCACATCGTTAACGACGTGTGAATCTTTGACCTTGAAGCCAGCGGGGCCGCTTGCTTTGATCGCGCCATGAGTACCGTCCTCATCGAAATCCGCCGCGCCAAGGCCAACGATGCCGCCGCGGTCGCCGAATGCCACGATGAAGCGTGGCGGACCGCTTATCAGGGCATCATCCCGGGGACGGAACTCGAAAAGCTCATCACCCGGCGCGGCCCGGCATGGTGGGACAGCGCCATCCGCAAAGGCAGCCGCATCGCGCTCCTGCAATTCGGCGACAAGATCGCCGGCTATGCCAATTACGGCCGCAACCGCGCCCGCAGCCTGTACTACGACGGCGAGATCTACGAGCTGTATCTGCGACCGGAATTCCAGGGGCTCGGTTTCGGCCGGCGGCTATTCACCGCGGCGCGGCGCGATCTCGCCCAGAGCGCGCTACGCTCGCTGATCGTGTGGGCGCTGTCGGAAAACCAGAACGCCGTCGAGTTCTATCGCGCCCTCGGCGGAAAGGCGGTGGCACGCTCCTCGGAAAAATTCGGCACCCGCGTGCTCGATAAGGTCGCCTTCGGCTGGCAGAGCTGAGTTGCCGCGGCGTCGTTTACGCCTTCCGACCCTGTAACCAAGCCGGCGTATTTAACTGGCCGCGACCCGGTTTATAAGTACTCATCAATTGATTGGCGAGCAGTCTCGCGAGCAATCCTTCCATCTTTGACATATCGATCTGGCCTTTTTTGCAGGCCTCGTCGGCCTCGTCCAAGGCGTCGAAATAAGGACCGCGATTGCCAACGATCTGTTCCGGAGCGGCATCGCCGCTCTTGGCGCACCGGCAAAATTTTCTATAGTCGCTCGCGCGCGCTGCGCAAATTGTTCGGGGGGAGCCCATGATGAAGGTCCGCTCGCGGCTTTTTGCGGCTGGGCTGGCGCTCGTCGCGGCGACCAGCGCATGGGCGCAGGAGCCCTATCCGACCCATGTGGTGAAGATCGTGCTGCCGGTGCTGCCGGGCTCGACCACCGACATTCTGGCGCGGCTCGTCGCCAAGGCGCTGCAGGACAAATGGGGCAAGCCGGTCATCGTCGCGAACATGCCGGGCGCGGCGATGAATCTCGGCTCCGAATATGTGGCCCAAGCCGAGCCCGACGGCTACACGCTGCTGCTCTGCCCGCCGGCGCCGCTCGCCATCCAGCAACTGCTCTATCACAACCTCAAATACGACCCGACCAAGTTTGTGCCGATCACGCTCCTTGCCAAGATCGCCAATGTGCTCGACGCGCGGCCGAACTTTCCGGTCAACGACGTCAAGCGGCTGATCGCTTACGGCAAGGCCAATCCCGGCAAGCTGACCTATGCCTCGCAGGGCGTCGGCTCGACCGCGCAATTGTCCGGCGCCGAACTCGAAGTGCTCGGCGGCATCAAGATGGTGCACGTGCCCTATCACGGCGCGCAGCCCGCCTTGATCGACGTCATGGCCGGCAATGTCGATCTGTTCTTCGACACGCTCGCCACCTCGGCGCCGCTCTACCGCGCCGGCAAGGTCAAGCTGTTGGGCGTCGCCAGCCCGGAGCGCTCCAGCGCGCTACCGGATATACCGACGATCGCCGAGCAGGGGCTGCCCGGCTTCCGCTCGATCACCTGGTTCGCCATCGCCGGTCCGCCCGGGCTCCCGGTCGCTCTCGCCGAAAAGATCAACCGCGACACCGACGCCGTCCTGCAAGAGCCCGCGATCGCGCAAAAGCTGCGCGCCATTCAGCTCGATCCGATGGGCGGCAGCATTGCGGACGCCAAAAAATTCATCGGCGAAGAGACGCAATTGTGGGGCCACGTGATCAGCGAGAGCCATATTTCGCTCGAGTAAATATCCCCCGGCAGAGCCGGGGGTTTAGGATTGGGGCCGCTCAAAGCGGCCGTCAGGGTCGCTAACGCGACCCCGCAGGATAGGGGCCGCCTAAAGGCGGCTGGTCAACGCCACAAGTTCATTTGATCGAGCCGCACATCCTCTTGCTCTTGTTTGCGGATGGAGTCCCTGATCACCGCTTCGTCTCGGCCTACGGTCGAGGCGAAGTACCCTCTGGCCCAGAAGTGTTGTCCCACGAAGTTGCGCTTCCTCTCGCCGTAGACCCGGGCCATAGGGATGGCGCTCTTACCCTTAATGTATCCGACCACCTGGGAGACAGCGTACTTAGGAGGCATCGAGATCATCATGTGGACGTGATCGAGCATGAGATGCCCCCCCTCGATTCTGCTCTCCTTCTGCACCGCCAGCTTACGAAACACTTCGCCGAGATGCTTCCTCAACTCCCCATACAGCGTCTTTCTGCGATACGTGGGAATGAACACGACGTGATATTTGCACTCCCACTTGCTGTGACTTAGGCTCTCGTAGTCGTCCATCGTGAAGCTCCCTTTCGTGTGAGTGGCGACTCACGCTTGAGAGCTTCTTCGATGGACGACCGCCTTAAATGTCAAACTTCTACTGCCACCCCGGCAGAGCCGGGGGGCCTCCTTTGGTAGGCTAGATGCAATCCGTCGCAGCGAAACCGGGCACCGCGCCAGCCGAGGCTCCTGCGCGTGTGCTGCTGCACATTGAGGGCCTCACCAAGCTTTTCGGCGGCTCTCTCGCAGTCGATCGGCTTGCCCTCGACATTCGTGACGGCGAGTTCTTCGCGTTGCTCGGCCCGTCGGGCTGCGGCAAGACCACGCTGCTGCGGCTGATCGCTGGCTTCGAACGGCCCAATGCCGGCCGCATCGTGCTCGACGGCGTCGATCTCGCGCCGGTTCCGCCGCATCGGCGGCCGGTCAACATGATGTTTCAAAGCTACGCGCTGTTCCCGCATCTGTCGGTCGCAGCCAACGTCGCGTTCGGTCTCAAACAGGAAGGTTTGCCGCGTGACGAGATCGCCGGCCGCGTCGCCGACATGCTGGCGCTGGTCAAGCTGCAGGATTTCGCCGCGCGCAAGCCGGACCAGCTCTCCGGCGGGCAGCGCCAGCGCGTGGCGCTGGCGCGCTGCCTGGTGAAACGGCCACGCGTACTGCTGCTCGACGAGCCGCTCGCGGCGCTGGACAAGAAGCTGCGCGACGCGACGCGCTTCGAGCTGATGGAACTGCAGCGCCAGCTCGGGCTCACTTTCGTCATCGTCACGCACGATCAGAGCGAGGCGATGCTCGTCGCCGACCGCATCGGCGTCATGGATCGCGGCCACTTGATGCAGGTCGGCGCGCCGGCCGAGCTCTACGAGCGGCCGAGCTCGCGCTGGGTCGCGGACTTCGTCGGCGACGTCAATCTGTTCGAAGGCCGCGTCGGCGACGACCGCTTAAGCGTCGAAGGCACCGCCGCCGGCCGGTTGCGGCTGGCGGCGCCGGTTGCGGCCGAGCCGCGCACCACGATCTGGGTCGCGGTGCGGCCGGAGCGCATGCGCCTGTCGCGCGAGCGGCCGGCTGCCGCCGAGGAGAACTGGCTCGCCGGCGCCGTCGCCGAGATCGGCTACCTGGGCGACGTGTCGGTGTACCGCGTGCGTCTTGCCGACGGCTCGCTGGTCAAGGCCGCAGCGGCCAATCATGGCGCCGTGGCGGCGCCGCGCCAGGACGAGCCGGTGTATTTGCGTTTTGCGCCCGACGCGGCGATCGTGTTGACGCGGTGACGCGATGATCGACGCAAAGCGCCGGCGGTCCAACGCATCCCTCGGGCGGAAACTCGTGGTCGCGCTGCCCTATGCGTGGCTGATCGTGTTCTTCCTGGTGCCGTTTCTGATCGTGCTCAAGATTAGCTTGTCGCAGAGCGCGATCGCGCTGCCGCCCTACGCGCCGGTGCTCGATTTCGCCGCCGGCTGGCGCGGCATCGCGCGGTTCTTCGCCGGCCTGTCGTTCGACAATTACCGGCTGCTCGGCTCCGATCCGCTTTATCTGTTGTCCTACGTCAAGAGTTTGGAGATTGCCGCGTTCGCCACGCTGATGCTGCTCGCGATCGGTTATCCGATCGCCTACGGGA
>JASHSE010000021.1 GCA_030036975.1 Xanthobacteraceae bacterium
TACATGAGCGTGAAGGACACCGGACCGGGCATCCCGGAAGAGGAAATCCCGATCGTGCTGGCGTCGTTCGGCCAGGGCTCGAACTCGATCAAATCGGCCGAGCAAGGCGCCGGCCTCGGCCTGCCGATTGCCAAGAATCTGATCGACCTGCACGGCGGCACGTTCACGCTGAAATCGAAGCTGCGCATCGGCACCGAAGTGATTGTCACCTTCCCGCCGGAACGCATCATGGCGGCGCTGGCGCCGATTCCGGCCGGCGCATCGCCGCTGCAGCCGCGCGCCAATAACGCCTCCCATGCCGGTGAAGCGCCAAGCCGCCGCAAGCGGACAACGTCCGGCGCCCGCTGAGCCCTTAAGCCGATCCGACTTTTCCTGCCTGCGGATGCCGTTTATGGTGCCGCGATTCCGAGCGATTTGTGCGCTAGCGCAGCGCATCGCGCGTTCTGCGCGGCCAGCAAGGGACCGATCCGTGCGTCAACGCTTATTGCTGCTTGTGCTCGTGGGCCTTGCCATCGCGATCTTGATCGCGCTCGCCAATGGCGATGGCGGCACGATCGGCCCGCTGTCGAACCGGGATTTTTCATCGCTGACCTACAAGATCGCGCTCCTGGTCTTTGTCGCCGGCACGGTATTGATGCTGTTCCGCGAGCGCTTCACGCAAGCGGTCACTGCGGCGCTGCTCTGGGTCGTCGTCGGTCTCGTCTTGGTCGCGGGCTACTCGTTCCGTTTCGAGCTGCACGCGATGGCCGACCGGGTGCTCGCCGAACTCATCCCCGGCCGCGTCATATCGCAGGGACGCACCGTCGCGGTGGCGCGCACGAGCGGCGGCGATTTCGCCATCATCGCCCAGATCAACGGCGCGCGTATCGCCATGGTGCTCGATACCGGTGCGAGTTCGGTAGTGCTCACCCGCGATGACGCCCGCGCCGCGGGGCTGCCGCTCGAAGTCTTGGATTACACCGTCAATATCGACACCGCCAACGGCCGCACCCGCGCCGCGCCGGTCAGGCTCGACCGCGTCGCCGTCGGCAGCCTGGTCGAGCATTCGATCGATGCGCTGGTGGCGCAGCCGGGCACGCTCAAGACGAGCCTCCTTGGCATGAGCTTTTTGAACCGGCTGCAGAGCTGGGAAGTCCGCGGCGACCGTTTGGTGCTGCACGGCTATCCGTGAGGCGGATGCATCAATCGTCATTCCGGATCGCCGCAAAGCGGCGAGTCCGGAATCCATAAGCCCAGCGCGGGGGTTATGGATTCCGGGCTCCTCGCGGAGCTCGTCATCGGGCCGGCCACTTCGGGCCGGACCCGTTGGCTCGGCCCCGGAATGACGAATGAACTCCTGCTAAACCAGGCTGAGCAGAAAGCGCAGCGACACCAATAGCAGAAATAAGCTGAATGCGACTTCGAGCGTGCGCCGCGACATTTTGTGCGCAAACCGCGCGCCGTAGGGCGCCGTGAAGGCCGATACCGGCGCCATGACCACGAGCCCGATCAGCGACACAAAGCCGAGCGACAGCGGCGGCAACAGCGCCTGGTGCGGCAGCCCGGCCAAGATGTAGCCGACCGTGCCGACAATCGTGATCGGCACGCCGAGCCCCGCCGACGTCGCCACCGCCTGGTGGATCGACTTGCCGTAGAGCGTGAGCACGATGTTGGACAGCGAGCCGCCGCTGATGCCCATCAGCGAGCCGGCTAGCCCGATGCCGAAGCCATACCCGGTCATCGGCAGCGGGCTGGGCAACTCGTCGCCGATATTCCAGCGGTCGCCGGCAAACATGAATTTCACGGCGATAAAGGTGGCGATCACGACGAAGGCGATTTTGAACACCACGGCCGGGGCGAAGGCGGCAATCGCCGCGCCGCAAGCCACCCCGATGACTGCCGGCAAGGCCCACAACCGGATTACGCCCGGCACGACGAGCCCCTTGGCGCGGTGCGCCAGATACGAGCGGATCGCGGTCGGCACGATGATGGCAAGCGAAGTGCCGACGCAGAGCTGCATGCGCACCGCTTCGGGCACGCCGAGCACCCGAAACACCTCGTACAGCACCGGCACGATCACCGCGCCGCCGCCGATGCCGAACAGGCCCGCCAGCAAGCCGGTTATCACGCCAGCGACCACGATGGCGCCGGCAAGCCACAAGATTTCGCTTAACCCGACGCCAAAGATCATGTCGCTTCACTCCGACGGCCCTGCCCGCTTGCGGCCGCGCTGCAGGCCCAAGAACCCACAAACGCATAACTGCCGACGGCGAGAAATCGCCTCGGCACATTGCTGCAATGACCTCCGCAGATGAGCCGAGCCCGCGGTCGCGGCCCGGAAAAGACGGCTGCGCTAAGCGGCGATGTGCGCCAATTCCCGGCGCGTGTCGAGGTCGGCGTCGCGCACCAGAGATAGCGCTTCGGCCAAAAATTCCGCGCCCGCATGCGGCCTCCCCGCAGCCGCGGCGAGATGGCGGCGGAAGGCGCGCGCGCCGGGAACCGCGCGGAACAGGCCGTGGATGTGCCGCGTGATCGCGTGCAGGCACGTGCCGTGTGCCGAAAACTCGCGCTCGATGTATGGGATCAGCGCCAGCGCCGCCGCTTTGGGCGACGCAAACGCCGCCTCGTCGCCAAACACCAGCGTATCGACGGCCAGGAGCCGCCATGGCTCCTGATAGGCGGCGCGGCCCATCATCACACCGTCGAGGTAAGCGAGATGCGCCAACGCCTGCTCGACACTGGCAATGCCACCGTTGAGCACGATCGGCAAGCGCGGATGCGCCGCCTTGAGCCGATAGACCCGGCCGTAATCGAGCGGCGGGACCTCGCGGTTCTCTTTCGGCGACAAACCCTTGAGCCAAGCCTTGCGCGCATGCACGATCAGCGCATCGGCGTCGGCTGCTTCGACCGCGTTGGCAAAAACTTCGAGCGCCGCTTCGGAGTCCTGTTCGTCGATGCCGATGCGGCACTTGACCGTAACCGGGACTGCGACGGCGGCCTTCATGGCCGCGACGCACTCGCCGACCAGAGCCGGCTCGGCCATCAGACAGGCGCCGAAGCGGCCCTCCTGCACGCGGTCCGACGGACACCCGACATTGAGATTGATCTCGTCAAAGCCGAGATCGGCGCCGATGCGGGTGCAGGCCGCGAGCGCCCGCGGCTCGCAGCCGCCAAGCTGCAATGCGAGCGGATGCTCAGCCGGGTCGAAACGCAGAAGCCGCGCCCGGTCGCCATGCAGCACCGCGCCAGTGGTGAGCATCTCGGTATAAAGCAGCGCGCGGCGCGTCAGAAGGCGATGGAAGAACCGGCAGTGCCGGTCAGTCCATTCCATCATCGGCGCGATACAGAACCTATGCCATTGATTTATCGTCATTTTTAGAGTAATCTCGGTCCGTTACGTCGGTTCGTGTGCACTCGTTTCTACGCCATGATGCGACGATTTTCGCCGGAATTCCCGCCAGTTCACAAGCATCCGCCGCCTCCGAGGCCTGCGTTCGATTTGTCGCCGCGCAAGCTGGCCTCTGGCGCCGCGACCCGAGCGATACGGCCACGCGCCGCACGCTCGGCGGCCTTCGGGCTCTTGAAAATCCGACCCTCAAGAGAATTGAAGGCCTCGGTAGCGGCAAAGAACCTAAACCCGCGGCCGTCACGAACAACAATGCCAGCCTGGACCTTGATGCCGATCGGTTTCGCACTGATCTCGATAACATAATTGTCGAACATGAAAATCCTCCTGCCACTGGCGCAACGCAGTGCCTCGATCCATTGGCGGACGGGGCAAACGGCCGCTTGGTCGACGGTGTCACGAACGACACGTGCCAGTAGCGGCTGATGCGCAGCGGCAGGAGGAGTGAACCTGGGAGGGGGTTCGATTTGTTGAGAGGTGAGACGTCATTGCAAAGTCTCCAATCGTGAAGGAGCCCACGAACGTCTCGTGGCGCTTTAGCGTTGGTGACGCGGCGCAAGCTGCTCCATCAAATCCCGCGGCGTGAGAAAAGATCATCACGCAGTTGGAAATAACCATTACTCTACGATATTTGTCAACTATAATCGAAATGTCTCGGCGCCTTTCGACGAAGAGGGAACAGACATATTTGTCCAGCAAGGAAAAGGGAAGATTCAATTTTTGTCGAAGGCCGTCATTGAAAAAGTATTTCTGTCCGCGCCAGGCGCTTCAGGCGTTGCGTCAACGGGTCTGGCTAAATTTGCCGACAACTTTGTGAGGATAGCCCCGGTTTTCACCGACCTGAGGCGATTGGCTGTCGCACAGTGCAAGAATGACGCCGCACGCGCCTCAAGCAGCGGTGGCCCGTTGGTGAACTCGGACCATGCCACCGCGATGCCGCGCGGCGCGCGTTTGCGTTCGAGCGAAGCCTGCTGGCGCGCGATGACCAGCACGCCGTTTGTCTGGTAGCCGATCTTCAATTCCTGCGCGCCAGACACGTGCGCACCGGCTCTGGCGGACACTTCAATCAGGGCGGCGCCAAGGGACAAGCGCAGAAAATCGCGGCGTTGCATGGTCGCGGCACAAAACAATACATTGCCATCGCCATCGCCCCGTGAAAGGCACTAGAAAAATTCTATAGTCGATGGTATTTGTAGAGAATCGAATTGATCGTGATACTCGGGGAACAATGCTTACCGCTAAGGCAAAATACGGGCTTAAGGCCCTGGCTCATCTCGCGACTCTTCAGCCGGGGGAGACCACACAGGCGATCGAGATCGCCGAAGCTCACAACATTCCGAAAAAGTTCCTCGACGCGATTTTGAGCGACCTGCGCAACGCCGGCATCGTGTTCAGCAAAAAGGGGCCGGGCGGCGGCTACATGCTCGCCCGTTCGCCGAATGACATCGAGATCGGCCAGGTGATCCGCACGATCGACGGACCGCTGGCTCCGATCGCGTGCGCGAGCCGGACCGCTTACCGGCCATGCCGCGATTGCAAGAGCGTGAGGTCGTGCACCGTGCGGTTGATGATGACGAAGGTTCGTGACGCGATGTCCGAGGTGCTCGACCGCCTGACCGTGGCCGACATGGTGGCGGCGGGCGGCGGCGGCGACAACCCCGTCCATCTGAAGCGGCGGCCGGCGCGCGCGACGGTCGGCTGAAAGCGATCGTGTGGGTAGTCTCAGGCCACGGCGATGACGTGTCCCACTGGGCTGGAATTGCGCACGCGCACCAACAGAGATTCGACAATGCGCTCGCCCGCCGGCCAGGGACCGAAGCCGGCCGCGACGTTGATGTGCCCGCACGGCCCGGCATCGATCAATTCGGCGCACCACGCTTTCGCCAGATCGCATGCCCGGTCGAAATCCATAAAGGGGTCGTTGGTGCTGGCAACCACGATGCTGCGAAACGGAAACGGCAGACGCGGTATGGGCGCAAAGCCTCGGGTGTGACCGGGAGTATGACGCGCCGATTCGACGTCGGCAGGCGCGACCAGCAAAGCGGCGGCGATCGGAAGGTCGCGTTGCCGCGCCACCAAGTGAGCGACTAACGGACAACCGAGATTGTGCGCGACCAGCACACCACCAGGCCGCGCCTCGATGGCGCGGGCGAGTCGCTCCAACCACGTTGTGAGATCTGGTTTGTCCCAGTCCTGCTGATGTACGCGGACCGCTTCGGGGAACGTCCGTTGCAAATGCGTCTGCCAGTGTTGATCGCCGGACCCGCCAAGGCCTGGCACGACGAGAATAGGGATCATCGCGTCGTCCTCACCGTTTGAAGGCAAGACCATCGCGCAGCGGACGCGGCGCACGTCGGCAGCGGCTTGAGCGCTTGCCGCCTTCTCGCGTTCGAAAGCTCTCCGACATCTCATGAACCAACATTCTGCGAACCGCGTTTGCAGAGTACGACACGTGTTGCTATAGTAAATAATTATAATAGACTATTAGAGGCTTTGGTGATTGCCATGCCGTCACTGCTGCGTCCGGTAACGAGGATGATGCGTCGGCGGCTTGCGCCGTGTCCGACGAGTTCCGAGTCGCCTCCGGAGGTGCGTGAGGCACCGCTGCGGTTTGGTGAAATCCTCGCCGCTTCGACAATTGCGGATTTCGCCATTTTGCCGCTCGAATGCTGGCCCGGATATCGCGTTACGACAGCACAAGCGGAGGACGACAACGGTTCGGCAGCTCAGCCGCGCGAGGTCAACCGAAAGGACTGATCCATCGGTCTGCCGGCCCCATCGGCCATGGCCCATCCGGTCGCACGGAAACTTCCGAGGAAGCCGCCGGCTTCGACGTCATGTGCATTGGCATGAGTGACCCGGTTCGCGGCCGGCGCGACATAAAGGGCGTCGGCCGGACAATAAAGCTCATTCGGCGTTCGGAGCTCGCTGCCCTGCCGCAACGGCGCAGCCGATGGCATGGTCGGAGCAGTGAAAGCGCCATGTGGCGTAAAACCAGCACGACCGTCCACGATTGTCCACGTTATTCCGGAAAGACTCGACCTTTGACGAAACTCAGCCCAATTCGTTGGCCGCAGCTCAGTTGTGCCGTGATATCAACCTCGGCCTCGATCAGTTTTTTTGCATTGCCCAGCGCAATTTCCGCCCGCCGCCCGGCGGCCGTCCGATGGATATTGACAATTGTACCCGCCAACTCGCCAGCCACGTAATCGCCGACCGCGACATCACGCGGACGCACGTAAAGCCGGCAGCGGCCTTGCTGGCTGGCGCCGAATGTCGCGTTGAGCGGCCGCCCCTCGTACCAAAGCCGATCGCCTGAGAATTCCACGGGAATGCTGGTTGTATCGCCGACGAAGGACATCACGAAGGCGGTCGCCGGATTGTCGTAGACCTCATCCGGTTTGCCGACTTGTTCCACCTTGCCGAGGTTGAGAATGGCGACCCGATCGGCAAGTTCGAGCGCCTCTTCCTGATCGTGGGTGACAAAGACCGTGGTGCGGCCGATCCGCGTGTGCAATTCGCGCAGCCAACGGCGCAGGTCTTTTCGGACCTTGGCATCCAGTGCTCCGAACGGTTCGTCGAGCAAAAGCACGCGCGGCTCGACCGCGAGCGCGCGCGCCAGCGCCACACGCTGCTGCTGGCCGCCCGAGAGCTGGCGCGGATAGCGCTTGGCCAAGTCGGATAGTTGAACCAGGTCGAGGAGCTCCTGCACCCGGCTGCGCATCTGCGCCTTGGATGGGCGTTCATGACGGGGAAGAACCTTCAGACCGTAGGCGATATTATCGGCAGCCGACATATGCTTGAATAGAGCGTAATTCTGGAACACAAAGCCGATCCGCCGCTGCTGTACCGGCATTGCGGTCGCATCGTAATCATCAAACAACACGCTTCCCGACTTCGGAATCTCGAGCCCGGCGATCACGCGCAGCAGCGTGGTCTTGCCCGAGCCGGACGGTCCAAGGAGCGCAATCAGCTCGCCGTCGTTGATGTCGAGATTGGCGCCGCGCAAGGCGCCGGTCCGACCGAAATCCTTGGCAATATCGACGAGGCGGATACGCACTCTGGCTCCTAAAGGCCCACCGCAGGCGCCAAGGATTCGCCGTAACGCATTTCGAGGAGAGTCTTCGCGACCAACGTCACCAGCGCGAGCAGTGTCAACAGCGATGCCATGGCGAAGGCAGCCACGAAATTGTAGCCATTGTAGAGCAGTTCCACCTGCAACGGGATGGTGTTGGTCAGACCGCTGATATGGCCGGACACGACCGAAACCGCGCCGAACTCGCCCATCGCGCGGGCGTTGCACAGCAAAACCCCGTAGAGAAGTCCCCAGCTTATATTGGGCAACGTGGTTGTCAGGAACGCGCGAAATGCGCTCGCTCCGAGCGTGAGCGCGGCCTCCTCGTCGGTGCTGCCTTGTTCCTGCATCAGCGGTATCAGCTGGCGAGCGACGAACGGAAACGTCACGAACACCGTTGCCAGGACAATGCCGGGCAAAGCGAAGATGATATGAACGCCGTGGGCGGTAAGCCAGGGACCGAAATAGCCCTGCGCTCCGAACAGCAGCACATAGATGAGCCCGGAAATGACCGGCGAAATCGAGAAGGGCAGATCGATCAGCGTGATCAGCATGCTCTTTCCCAAAAATTCGAACTTTGCGATAGCCCATGATGCCGCGATCCCGAACACCGTATTGAGCGGCACAGCAATGGCGGCCACGAGCAACGTCAATCTGATTGCCGCCTGCGCGTCGGCGTCCGCGAAAGTCGCGAAATAAATCGACCAGCCTTTGCGGAGAGCCTCGCTGAACACGACGATCACCGGCAAGATGAGGAAAACGGCCAGAAACAGAATGCCCACGGCGATCAACAGCATTCTGACGGGCGCGGTTTCTGTCGTCACCGGACGCGGCGGGTGCGTTGCCGCGGTGAACTCAACCATGGCCGTATCTCCGCCGGCTAAAGGCCTGGATCAAGTTGATGGCAAGCAGGACGCAGAACGCCAGCGCCAGCATGATGATCGCGATCGC
>JASHSE010000155.1 GCA_030036975.1 Xanthobacteraceae bacterium
GGCGACGCCGCGCCGACCTGCGCCACCGGTTGCCCCGCGCAACCAGCGACTGCAAGCGCCAACACCAGCAATAAAGTCAAAGAGCGGGTGACCCGCATACGCGCCATCCGGCCGGGTTCGATCGAACGCGACCCGATTAACGCCCGGTATGGTTAACAAACCCTCACCGGCCACAAGCGGCGCGCGGCACGCCACCGGCCGCGCAGTAGCGAATGGCGAAATGGCGAATGGCGATCCAGCCATTCGCTGCCCCTATTCGCTACTCGCTACTCGCTATTCGCTATTCGCCATTCGCTTGAACTTATGCCGCCACGCCGGTGCCGATCGGGCAGCTCACGCCGGTGCCGCCGAGCCCGCAATAGCCGTGCGGATTCTTGGCCAGATATTGCTGATGATAATCCTCGGCGAAGTAGAACGGCGGCGCGTCGCGGATTTCCGTGGTGATCGGGCCCATGCCTTCGGCGGCGAGCGCCTTGGCGTAGGCGGCCTTCGAGGCTTCCGCGGCGGCGCGCTGCTCCGGCGTGAACACGTAAATGCCCGAGCGGTATTGAGTGCCGACGTCGTTGCCCTGGCGCATGCCCTGGGTCGGATCGTGGCTTTCCCAAAACGTCTTGAGCAGCCGGTCGTAGGAGACTTTCTTCGGGTCATAGACCACCAGCACCACTTCGTTATGGCCGGTACCGCCGGTGCACACTTCCTCATAAGTAGGGTTGGGCGTGATGCCGCCGGCATATCCGGCCGCCGTCACCAGCACGCCGGAGCCCAACTCCCAAAACTTGCGCTCGGCGCCCCAAAAGCAGCCGAGCCCGAACATCGCCTTGGCGGAGCCTTCGGGATAAGGGCCCTTGAGCAGGCGGCCGTTGATGAAATGGCGGTCGGCGGTGGGAATAGGATTGGGACGGCCCGGCAGAGCTTCGCCGGCAGCCGGCATTTCGAGCTTTTTGCGGAATGAAAACACGGCAGCATCTCCTGGTTGGCACCGTAGATATAGCGATTGCAGGAGTCAGGCATCAGGGTATCAGGCATCAGGGGTCAGGGGTCAGGTATCAGGATCGGACGCCGCCTTAGACTGCCTTCCTGATGCCTGATGCCTGATGCCTGATGCCTGATGCCTGACCCCTGATACCTGATCCCTGATCCCGCTTCCACCCGGGCACGCAGCCGCTTATTGTGCCGCCGGCAGAGGAGGCTTCGCAGATGATCCGAATGCTCGCGCTCGCTTGCGCGTTGCTGCTCGCCGCGGCATGCCCTTGCACATGTCTCTGGCTCGCGGCACCGGCGCTGGCCCAGCAAGTCGAAGGCTCCGGGCTGCCACCCTATGGGCCGCCGATCACGCTCGACCAGGCCAAGCGGGTGATGGCGGCGGCCGAGCTCGAAGCGGCGAAGAATTCCTGGACCGTGGCCATCACCATTCTCGACAGCGGCGGCAACATGGTCATGTTTCACAAGATCGACAACGCGCAGCTGTCGGCGGTGACGGTGTCGCAGGGCAAGGCGCGCACTGCCCTGCAGTTCAAACGGCCCAGCAAGGACCTCGACGACGCCATCGCCCGCGGCGGCGCCGGCAACCGCCTGCTGGCGCTCAAGGACATCACGCCGCTGGAGGGCGGCTTGCCGATCGTCGTCGATGGCAAGATCATCGGCGCCATCGGCGTCTCCGGCGCCGTATCGTCCCAGGACGCGCAAGTCGCCAAAGCCGGCAACGATGCGCTCGCAGCGCAGTGACGGGTAAAATCCCATGGCGATGTCGGCTGAAATGATGCCTGTTGAGGCGATGTCGGTTACGCCGCGGTCGCCGGCGCTCGGCGCCGCGATCGCCGGCGTCGATCTGCGCAAGCCGCTTGATGCCGCGACCGTCAAGGCGATCAACGACGCGTTCGAGCGCTGCATCGAGGGTCAGGCGCTAGGGTTTTGATCTTTCTTACCTCCCCCTGGAGGGGGGAGGTCGGCGCGCGAAGCGCGCCGGGTGGGGTGACAGCGCCGCAGCAAATTTGGCGATGCCGTCACCCCACCCCGGCTCGCATCTGCGATGCGAGCCGACCCTCCCCCTGCAGGGGAGGGTGAAGGGGGAAATCCCATGCTGCGCAAGCTCGTCTGCCTGATCGGCGCCTTGCTTGCGGCTACTGCCTGCGCCGGCGCCCGCGCCGACGAGCCGTTCTACAAGGACAAGCAGCTCATTTTGCTCATCAACTTCGCGCCGGGCGGGCCGACCGACATCGAGGGCCGGCTTCTGGCCAAGCACATCGTCAAGCACATCGACGGCCATCCGGCGGTCATCGTCGAGAACAAAGACGGCGCCGCCGGCATGGTCGGCACCACGTATCTCGGCGAAGTCGGGCCGCGCGACGGCAGCATGTTCGGCTACTTCACCGGCGCGACCTGGAATTATCTGGTCGACCCCGGCAAATTCCACGTCGACTTCCGCACCTACGACTTCATCGGCTATCAGCCCGGCAATGTCGTCTATTACGTGCGCACCGACGTGCCGCCCGGCATCAAGGTGCCGGCCGACATCATGAAGGCGCAAGGGCTGGTGATGGGCGGGCTCGGCGCCGATTCGTCGAAGGATTTGTTGCAGCGCCTGACCTTCGACATGCTCGGCTTGAAGTACCGCTACGTCACCGGCTACCGCTCCAGCAACCGGGCGCGGCTCGCGCTGGAGAACGGCGAGATCAACATGCACTCGGAATCGACGCCCGGCTATTTCGGCATCGTCGAGCCAACGCTCGCCAAGGCCGGCAAGGTGATCCCGCTGTGGTACGATCCGAGCTTCGACGGCAAGACTTTCAGCACGCCCAAGGTGGTCGAGGGTAAGGGCATCGCGTCGTTCCCCGCATTCTATCAGTCGATCAAGGGCCGGCCGCCGTCCGGCCCTTTGTGGGAGACGTACAAGACCAATCTCGCGGTCGACGCGCAGATGCTGCGCATCATCTGCATGCCGCCCGGCTCGCCGCCCGCCGCGGTGGCGGCTTTGCGCAAAGCGGTGCGCGCGCTCAACGACGACAAGGACTACGCCGCCGACGCCATGACGGCGATCCAGTTCGTACCGCACTACGTGGTGCGCGACGATCTCGACCAGGACGTGCGCGAGCGCCTCACCGTGCCGCCCGCCATGCGCGCGTTCATTCTGAGCTATATGAAGAAGGCGGAGAAGTGATCCTTGTCGTCCCGGCTTCCGGGGAAACCGGACCATGCGGAGCGAGCAACGCGAACGCGCCATGCACGCTGTAGCAATTGGCGATTGGGCAGTCTTTTTCACGGCGCAACTCGGCGCCGCGGCCACGTTGGGCGGCCTCGTTTTCGTCGGCCTGTCGATCAACCTGACGAAAATCCTGTCCTTCCCGGCTCTACCGAACCGCGCACTGCTCGCGCTGGGCGTGCTGCTTGGCATCCTTCTCGTATCGTCCTTGATCCTGATCCCCGGCCAATCAACCGAGCTGATTGGGCTTGAGATTCTTGTTGCCGGCCTCATTGCAACCGCAGCGACCGCCTCGATCGAGGTCCGCACTCTGCGCGGCACGCCTCTGCAGAACAGAGGCAAATACATTGGCAACATGATCTTCCTGGGCTCGGCGCTGCTGCCTTACGTCGTCGGCGGCGCTCTGATGCTGGCTGGCAGCCTGGCGGGTCTCTACTGGGTCGCAGCCGCCGTCATCGTTTCGTTCATCAAGGCGATTAGCGACGCCTGGGTCCTCCTTGTGGAGATCAACCGATGACTCATATCAATGACCTCATCGTAAGGTACGAGCGAAGCGAGGCTCGAAGGATGAGGCCGCAGCGCAGACGCCTGCATCCTTCCTCGCGATAGCGGGGGAGGATAGAATGCGGCCATGCCCAAGAACAAAAAGACAAAGCCATCGCCAAAGCGCAAAACCGCCACCCCGCCCAAGGCCGAAATCCTACCCATGCCCGAGGCCGAGAAAACCCCGCTCGCGCCCGACGACCGCATCGTCACCACCAACCTCCCGCTGCATCAACTGTTCGAGCAGCAGGCCGCCCGCATGCTCGAGCGCGCCGACCTCTCCGAGGAGCAGAAGCAAAGCATCCTGATCGGCATGACCTGCCCCTGCTGCGGCGCGGGGGGATTTTCGTTTACGGCGAAGCTGCGGAAGTGAATTCAGGCTTCCGCGCCTGTGAATGTTCTTGATTTGTTCACACAACCCGTATAGCCTTTATCCATGCTTTCTGACTCTATTGATGGCGTGGGACTCGACCTTCTCGGATTCGCCGGCGAGCGGAGGTTTGCGACGATTCTCGCAGACCCGCCTTGGCAGTTCACGAATAAGACTGGCAAGGTCGCGCCAGAGCACAGGCGCCTTTCGCGATATCGCACACTGGCGCTCGAAGAGATTAAGGCTCTGCCAATTGCGTACGTCGCTGCGCAACGAGCCCACCTTTATCTGTGGTGCCCCAACGCGCTCTTGCCTGAGGGGCTGGCGGTAATGAGAGCCTGGGGCTTTACGTACAAGTCCAACATCGTATGGCACAAGATACGCAAGGACGGCGGCTCCGACGGGCGCGGCGTAGGATTTTACTTCCGCAATGTGACAGAGCTTCTTCTTTTTGGGGTGCGCGGAAAGAACGCGCGGACCTTGGCGCCCGGCCGCCGGCAAGTAAATCTAGTTGCCACCCGCAAGCGCGAACATTCCCGCAAACCGGACGAGCAATACGGCATCATCGAGGCCTGTAGTCCTGGACCATTTCTTGAGCTGTTTGCCCGCGGCACAAGAAAAAATTGGGCTGTTTGGGGAAATCAGGCTGACGAAAACTATCGACCGACCTGGAA
>JASHSE010000156.1 GCA_030036975.1 Xanthobacteraceae bacterium
CGGTGAAATTCTCGATGGCGATCGCCAACGTGCCGAGCGAAAACCCGCGCACCGGCCGCAACGTTGCGCTGAGCACGGTTGCAGCGCTACGCGGGCTGGTGTCAGAGCTGAAAGTCGGGACGTAAAACTCGTCATTCCGGGGCCGAGCCAACGGGTCCGGCCCGAAGTGGCCGGCCCGATGACAAGCTCCGCGAGGAACCCGGAATCCATAACCACGGCGCGTGAGCGAAGGTCGCGTGGGAGAAAAACATCATCTTCTGTGATTATGGATTCCGGGTTCGCGGCCTTCGGCCGCGCCCCGGAATGACGCAGAGTGTCAGCTCGCCCCTTGCGGCAGCGGCTCGAACTTCAGCGCCACGCCGTTCATGCAATAGCGTAGCCCGGTCGGCTTCGGTCCGTCGGGAAAGACGTGGCCGAGATGGCCGCCGCAGCGATGGCATGATACCGCGGTGCGCACCATGCCGAACGAGCGGTCCTCCGCTTCGTCGACCGCGCCCGGAAGCGGCGCCCAAAAGCTCGGCCAGCCGGTGCCGCTCTCGAATTTGGTCTTCGACGAGAACAGCGGCAGGTCGCAGCCGGCGCAGGCAAAGGTGCCGGCGCGATGCTCGTCGAGCAGCGGGCTGGTGAACGGACGCTCGGTGCCTTCCCGGCGCAGGATCTCATACTGCTCGGGCGTGAGCAGCTTGCGCCATTCGGCATCGGTGTGGGTCACCTCGTAGGGATGCGGCGCGGCATTGACCGTGTGCGGCCGGAACAGCCGGCCGAGCGCGAGCGCCGCCAGTCCCGCGGCGCCGGCATAAGCGACACCTCGACGTGTGAGCATGGTGCGTCCCTTTCTCAAGCGCGTTTTTCGCGACCAGGGTGGTCGCGCGAATAGCATCACCTCTTTTACCTCAATTTGCCCGCGCGGTGGCAGTCTGGTGCGGCATTTGATTGCGGCTCGCGCTAAATTCACAGATAGTTGATGACCGGCGACCAGACGGCCGCGCCGGATCGGCGCGTGCGCGGCGACGAGCAGCGCCTGCTGCAGCATTTCGGCGCCTCCTATGCCGGCTATTGCCGGCGCGTCAAACGTTGGATTGCCGGATTGATCTAAAGGAGCCATGGCGATGAGCGAAGTGAAGGTGCTGGCCACGACCGCAATGAAAACCTCTTTCGATGAGCTCGCGGCGCAATTCGAGCGCGGCAGCGGCCATCGCCTCGACCTGACCTTGGGGCCGTCGCTGCAGCTGGAAAAGCGGCTCGGCGAGGACGAGGCGGCCGACGTGGCGATCGTCAGCGGCGCCGGCATCGAGGACCTTTTGGCGCGCGGCAAGCTCGTATCCGCAAGCGTCGCCGCCATCGCCGCCTCGGCGCTCGGCGTGGCGGTGCCGCGCGGCGCGCGTGAGCCGGATATCTCCTCGGCCGCAACGTTCACGCAGGCGCTGCTGGCGGCAAAATCAATCGCGGTGAGCAAGCCGGTCGGCGGCGGCCAAAGCGGCGTGCACATGGCCAAGGTGTTTGCGCGGCTCGGCATCGCCGATCAGATGGCCGCCAAGGCCAAATACGGCACCGGCGGCGTTGCCGGACTGGTCGGACTGATCGTCGAACGCGGCGAGGCCGAGATCGGCGTGCAGCAGATCGCCGAATTGCTGGCCGTGCCGGGCGTGCATTACGTCGGCCCATTGCCGGAGGAGTTGCAGAGCGTCACGCCATTCGTTGCCGCGGTTCCCGTCAACGCGCAAAACGCCGATGCCGGGCGCCGGCTGATCGCGTTTCTGACCTCGCCCGAGGCCAAGCGCGTCATCAAGGCGAAGGGCTTGGAGCCGGCGTGACGGTTCGGTTCAGCGCGCCGTGATTTTCAGCACGTCGGGATTGACGAAATTGATCGGCGCTCCGGCCCTGTAGGCAACGATCTGGTCGAAAATATCGGCGAACTGCAGCTCGTATTCCTCGCGCGTCACGTAGCCGAGGTGCGGCATGCGGATCTGCGTGCGTTCGCGGATCAGCGCGAGCACCTGGGCGTCGCGCAGGCGCTCGGCCAGCGCCTCGACGTCCTGAACGTGATCGTTCCAGATCGTGACATCGTCGCCCGCAATGCCGGCGAAGCATGCCAAGGTGCGCACGGTGTCGCGATAGTCGTCGAGAATGGAGATTTTCATGTGTTTTTTTCGACACTATCGATGAACACGAAGCTTCAATGATGAGTAGATGCGAAAAGAAGCTTACTGCTTGCCCAAAAGAAAACCGGGCCATCGCGGCCCGGTTCAGTTCGCCGGCGTGGGGGCGCCGACGATGATCTTCCAGAGGGGAACAGCTGCCTGCATTATGGTTGCCATCTGGGAGGATGGGGCAACCGAATCGCCTCGCAGCATCCATGATTATGCGAGCGCGGGTGCCGGTCGTACAACGTGAAGTTTCACATGCCAGCCATGCGAAAACCGGCAACGTTTTGGCACTGCTTACGTGGCTTGCCAGAGAACAACGACACCGCGCGGCGCACGCAGCCTAAAAATTCCAGCGCTGCGCATTGGCGACGAGAAAATCGCGGAACGCCTGCACGCGCGCGACCGACTTCAGCTCTTCAGGATAGACGAAATAGGCATCGAGCGCCTGGGCTTCGGCCTCACCAAACAGCTGCACCAGCCCGCCGTTCTCCTCGACCAGGTAATCGGGCAGCATGGCGATGCCGAGCCCGCGCTGGCAGGCGCGCAGGATGCCCAAAATATTGTTGATAACCAGATGCGGCACGCGCGGCCCTTTGCCGTCGCGGGCGACTTCGATCAGCCAGCGCGAGCGCTGCAGGTAGGGCGGGATGCTGCCGCCGAGCACCAGAAGGCGGTGCGTGTCGAGATCCTCGAAGGCGCGCGGCGTGCCGAAGCGCTTGAGATATTCGGGCGAGGCGTAGACGTGGAAATGCACGGCGAACAGCTTGCGCTGGATCAGATCGGGCTGCGTCGGCTGGCGCAGCCGGATCGCGACGTCGGCCTCGCGCATGGCGAGGTCGAGCTCCTCGTCGGTGGTGAGCAGCGTGATGTGGATGTCGGGATAGAGATCGAGGAATTCGCCGAGCCGCGGCGTGAGCCAATGCACGCCGATGCCCGGCGTCGTGGTGACCCGCAAGTCGCCGTTCGGCCGCTCGCGGCTGTCGGTAAGCTTGGCGCGTGCCGCCTCGAGCTTCATGAACACGTCGTGCGCGGTGCGGTAGAGAAGCTCGCCCTGCTCGGTCAGGATCAGGCCGCGGGCGTGGCGATGAAACAGCGAGACGCTCAGCTCCTGCTCCAGCGCGCTGACTTGGCGCGACACCGCCGATTGCGACAGCCCGAGCTGCTCGCCCGCATGGGTGAAGCTGCCGGCCTCGGCGGCCGCGTGAAAGACTTTGAGCTTGTCCCAATCCATTTGCATTTCATCTCCTCTCACCGTTTGGCGGAAAGAGGCGGGGTCCAAAATCATTCCGCCGCGGCGCGGAATTGCGCCTGCGCGGCGAGAAAACGCTCGGCTTCGAGCGCCGCCATGCAGCCGAGCCCGGCGGCGGTCACCGCCTGCCGATAGACGTCGTCGGCGACATCGCCGGCGGCGAACAGCCCCGGCACCGACGTGGCGGTCGAGTGCGCCGCGGTCTTGATGTAGCCCGACGGTTTCATCTCGACCTGCCCGGCGACGAGTGCGGTGGCCGGCACATGGCCGATGGCGATGAAAATGCCGTCGACCGGCCGTTCGCTGACCGCGCCGGTCCTGACATTTTTCAGACGCGCGTGGGTGACTTTCAGCGGGTTCTCGGCCCCCCTGATGTCGTCCAGCACACTGTCCCAAACGACTTCGATCTTCGGGTTCTTGAACAAACGGTCCTGCAAAATCCTTTCGGCCCGCAAGCTGTCGCGGCGATGCACCAGCGTGACCTTGCTGGCGAAATTGGTGAGGAACAGCGCCTCCTCGACCGCGGTGTTGCCGCCGCCGATGACGAGAACGTCCTTGTTGCGATAGAAGAAGCCGTCACAGGTGGCGCAGGCCGAGACGCCGTAGCCGCGGAATTTCTGCTCGCAGGGCAGATCAAGCCAGCGCGCCTGGGCGCCGGTCGCCAGAACGAGCGCCTCGGCCAAATAGACGTCGCCGGAATCGCATTCGATGCGGAACGGCCGGCGGGCCAGATCGACCTTGCTGACGTGGTCGGCCATGAGCTTGGTGCCGACATGGGCGGCCTGCTTCTTCATCTGCTCCATCAGCCAGGGGCCCTGGATGACGTCGGCAAAGCCTGGATAATTTTCCACGTCGGTGGTGACGGTGAGCTGGCCGCCCGGCGTAATGCCCTCGATAAGGATCGGCTCCAGCATGGCGCGCGCCGCATAGATTGCCGCGGTATAGCCCGCAGGTCCCGAGCCGATGATGACGACTTTGGCGTGGGTAGCTTGGCTCACCAGCTCATTCCGATCATTGTCGCGGGCGCCCGCGCAGCCCGCCAGAAGCCCCGGCACATCAGGGCGTTAAGTCTCGTCCAGCCGGGAAAGGGCCGGCCCCGCCTCGACCGCGCCAGCGACCCCCACGGGCAATTTAGGGATTTTTATCAGCTATGCAAGCGACGCAGGGGTCGCCAGCGGTGGACAATGCGCTGGAGCAGACGAAACGATAAGGGCCCAATAAAGCGGCCCTTACTCTGTCCTCTGTGACCCGCTCTGTCCTCTGTGACCCGACGTCCGCTACTTCCACTCGACCTTGACGACTTCGTACGCCTTCGCCCCGCCGGGGGTGACGACTTCGACCTGGGCGCCCTTTTTCTTGCCAACGAGCGCGCGGGCGAGCGGCGAGGTGATGGAAATCTTGCCCTTCTTGGCGTCGGCTTCGGGCTCGCCGACGATCTGCCAGATCGATTTCTTGTCGGTGTCTTCGTCGATCAGCGTGACCGTCGCCCCGAATGTGATGGTGTCGCCGGACAGCTTCGATACGTCGATCACCTCGGCGCGAGCGAGCTTGTCCTCAAGCTCGGCGATATGGCCTTCATTGAGCGACTGGGCTTCCTTGGCGGCGTGGTATTCGGCGTTCTCCGACAGGTCGCCGTGGGTGCGCGCGTCGGTGATTTGCTGAATGATACGAGGCCGCTCGACCTGCTGGCAGTGCCGCAGCTGGCCCTCGAGCGCGGCGTAGCCCGCCGCGGTCATCGGGATCTTGTCCATCGCTCTCCAACCTCCAAAGGCCGCAGAGTCAAAACTTTTATCGCGTGCCGGCCTCCCGGCCGGCCGCGCCTCGCAAGCCCTGTCTCTACCGTACCGTCGCCCCGGTCGGTCCGACCCCTAATTGTCCGTCCCGGCCGCGAAATAGCTCTGCAGCGCGTACACTTCGAGGTCACCCTTGAGATAAGCCTTGATGCCCTGCGCTGCGGCGACAGCCCCTGAAAGAGTGGTGTAGTACGGCACTTTATGCAAGAGGGCTGCGCGCCGAAGCGAGCGGCTGTCAGCCAGCGCCGTGGCCCCCTCCGTCGTGTTGAAAACGAGCTGAACGTCGCCGTTCTTGATGGCGTCGACGATATGGGGGCGCCCTTCGGCCACCTTGTTGACCTTGACGGCGGCGACGCCGTTTTCGGCGAGGTAGCGCTGTGTGCCCGAGGTCGCCACGATCCGGAAGCCGGAATCGGCAAGCAGCCGGATGGCATCCAGGATGCGCGGCTTATCGGCGTCCTTGACGGAGACGAACACCGTCCCGGTCTTCGGCAGCCGCGAGCCGCCGCCGAGCTGGCTTTTGACGAAGGCGACGTTGTAGTCGCGGTCGATACCCATCACCTCGCCGGTCGATTTCATTTCGGGCCCCAGCACTGTGTCGACTGCGGGACCAAAGCGCGCGAACGGAAACACGGCTTCCTTGACGCCGATATGGTGGGCGGCGACGGCCTCGAAGCACTGCGGTTTCAAGCCGAAGCTCGCCAGCGATTCGCCGGCCATAATGCGGGCCGCGATCTTGGCGGCCGGCACGCCGGTCACCTTGGCGACGAACGGTACGGTGCGCGAGGCGCGCGGGTTGACTTCGAGCACGTAAATCTCGCCGTCCTTGATGGCGTATTGCACGTTCATCAGCCCGCCGACTTTTAGTGCGCGCGCAAGTTCGCGGGTCTGCCGTTCGAGTTCGGCGATGGTCGCCCGGCCGAGCGAGTGCGGCGGCAGCGAGCAGGCCGAATCGCCGGAATGAATGCCGGCCTCCTCGATGTGCTCCATGATGCCGGCGATGTAGCTGTCCGCGCGGTCGGCGAGGCAGTCGACGTCGATTTCGATGGCGTCGGTGAGGTAGCGGTCGATCAACAGCGGCCGCTTCTCCGAAACTGCGAGTTCGGAAGGCCGGTCGAGAGCGGCGGCGAGCCGCGCCACATAGCGGTCGAGCTGGTGGGTGTCGTGCACGATCTCCATGGCGCGGCCGCCGAGCACATAGGACGGCCGGATCACGATCGGGTAGCCGACTGCCGCGGCGATGGCGTGGGCTTTTTCCGGGCTGGTGGCGACGCCGCTGTTCGGTTGCCGCAGCTTGAGCTTTTCGAGCAAGTGCTTGAAGCGGTCGCGGTCCTCGGCGAGATCGATGGCGTCGGGCGAGGTGCCCAAGATCGGCGCGTGGGCTTGTTCCAACGGCTCGGCGAGCTTGAGCGGCGTCTGGCCGCCGAACTGCACGATGACGCCATGCAGCGTGCCGTTCGAGCGCTCGGTATCGATGATCTCGATCACGTCCTCGGCGGTCAGCGGCTCGAAATAGAGCCGGTCGGAGGTGTCGTAATCGGTCGACACCGTCTCCGGATTGCAGTTGACCATGATGGTCTCGAAGCCGACCTCCTTGAGCGCGAAGGCGGCGTGGCAGCAGCAATAGTCGAACTCGATGCCTTGGCCGATGCGGTTCGGGCCGCCGCCGAGAATGACGACTTTTTTCTTATCCGACGGCGCCGCCTCGTCGACGGGGCGGCCGGCAAACGGCGCCTCATAGGTCGAGTACATGTAGGCGGTCGGCGAAGCGAATTCGGCGGCGCAGGTATCGATGCGCTTGAACACCGGCCGCACGCCGAGCCGCCGCCGCCGCGCCGCAACCTCGTCGGCAGTCAGTGCCGTAAGCCGCGCCAGGCGCGCATCAGAAAAGCCCATCGCTTTGAGCCGGCGCAAAGCCGGCGCGCTCGCCGGCAAGCCCTTTTGTCGGATTTCGCGTTCCGCTTCGACGATGCCGCGGATCTGCGCCAGGAACCACGGATCGATGCGGCAGGCGGTGTGGATGTCGGCGTCGCTCATGCCGAGCCGCATCGCCTGCGCCAGCGCCAGCACGCGGTCCGGCGTCGGCGTGCCCAGCGCGGCGCGGATCGCATTCTTGTCGTCGCCCTGGCCGACGCCGGCAATGGCGATTTCATCGAGCCCGGTCAGACCGGTCTCGAGCGAGCGCAGCGCCTTCTGCAGGCTTGCCGCAAAGGTGCGGCCGATCGCCATCGCCTCGCCGACCGACTTCATCGACGTGGTCAGCACCGGCTCGGCGCCGGGAAATTTCTCGAACGCAAAGCGCGGCACCTTGGTGACGATGTAATCGATGGTCGGCTCGAACGAGGCCGGCGTGGCGCCGCCGGTGATGTCGTTCTTGATCTCGTCGAGCGTGTAGCCGACTGCGAGCTTGGCGGCGACCTTGGCGATCGGAAATCCGGTCGCCTTCGAAGCCAGCGCCGAGGAGCGCGACACCCGCGGATTCATCTCGATGACGACGAGCCGCCCGTCGGCCGGATTGACGGCGAACTGCACGTTGGAGCCGCCGGTCTCCACTCCGATCTCGCGCAGCACCGCGATCGAGGCGTCGCGCATGATCTGATATTCCTTGTCGGTGAGCGTGAGCGCCGGCGCCACGGTGATCGAATCGCCGGTATGCACGCCCATCGGGTCGAAATTCTCGATCGAGCAGACGATGATGCAATTGTCGCATCTGTCGCGCACCACCTCCATCTCGAACTCTTTCCAGCCGAGCACCGATTCCTCGATCAACACTTCGGAGGTGGGCGAAGCGTCGATGCCGCGCTCGACGATGTCGATGAACTCCGCCTTGTTGTAGGCGATGCCGCCGCCGGTGCCGCCGAGCGTGAACGACGGCCGGATGATGGCGGGCAGCCCGATGTCTTCGAGCGCCTCCAGCGCTTGGATCAGCGTCTTGACCTGATGCGAGCGCGGCGTGGCGAGCCCGATCTTCGTCATCGCCTCGCGAAAAAGCTCGCGGTCCTCGGCCTTGTCGATGGCGTCGGCGGTGGCGCCGATCATGGTGACGTCGAATTTGTCCAGCACCCCCATGCGGCGCAGCGACAGCGCGGTGTTGAGCGCGGTCTGCCCGCCCATGGTCGGCAACAGCGCGAAGCCGCCGGGCACCGCGTAGCGCTCCTTGGCGATGATCTTGGCGACGATCTCCGGCGTGATCGGCTCGACATAGGTGGCATCGGCCAGATCCGGGTCAGTCATGATCGTCGCCGGATTGGAATTGACCAGCACGACCCGATAACCCTCGGCCTTGAGCGCCTTGCAGGCCTGCGTGCCGGAATAATCGAACTCGCAGGCCTGGCCGATGACGATCGGGCCGGCGCCGATGATCAGGATCGAGGAAATGTCAGTCCGCTTCGGCATCAGGTCCGTGTTTTCAGGCACAAAAAAAGGGCGCGCCACCTGCGCGTCCTTGGGCCGGCGCCAGGGCTCGGCCCCGCGCGAGCGGTCTTTAGACCAGATTCGAAGCGACGGCAACGTCGCCCCGCAGCGCCGCGCTTCGGCAGAGATACAGTATCGCGCGCAGTACCGCTCGCCGTCCTTGTCTCAACGGGGCGTGAGCCCTATTGTACCCCGCCGAAATTGGAGACGGAAAATGCCTACAGGTACCGTGAAGTGGTTCAATCCGACAAAAGGATATGGGTTCATTCAGCCTTCTGGCGGCGGTAGGGACGTATTTGTCCACATCTCAGCCGTTGAGCGGGCGGGGCTCAGCTCACTCAACGAGGGACAAACCGTCGAGTACGAGATCGAGAGCAATCGCGGAAAAGAGTCTGCGGTCAACCTCAAGACCAGGTGAGCGTTTTGCCAAGGCCGTTGGGCTGCCGTATGTCCTCCCAGGTCTCGCACATGGTCGTCGACAGAACAGCCCTCAACCCTTTTTGCTCCGGCGAAAAAGCTGAAAGCCGCGGGCCTTAATCGCTGCCTCGATCACATCGCGCGAAAGTTTGTACGGGGGCTCCCGGTTCGGCGCGATGGCGCCTACCGCACGCCAAGGCTTGAACTGGTCCGGTAATTGGAGGCCGGCCAGATCGCCGCTAAACGCACCGAGATCGGGCTTTGCCTCGGATTTGAAGATAAAAATCCGCATCGCGGCGCCTGAGTTTGCTGCGAGGTTTTCGTTACTCTGGGGCGCATCATCAGCCATTGGCTGTCACCGCCGCCGGAATTGCTGACGCTGCGGCGGACGGCTTAGCGATCCGGCGCGCTCTTCCTTGTGGCGGAATATCAATCGCCCTTTTTCCAAATCGTAGGGTGATACTTCAACCGTCACGCGATCCCCGGCCAGGGTCTTGATCCGATTCTTTTTCATTCGCCCGGCGGTGTAAGCGACGAGCTGATGGCCGTTGTCGAGCTGAACGCGATAGCGGGCGTCGGGCAATACCTCGGTGACGAGCCCTTCGAACTGCAACAATTCTTCCTTGGGCACGTCACGTTCCTTTTGAATGGCCGGCCAAACCCTGCCCGCGTGGAGCATGGTCGCGCTCCAGCCTGGCTGTGCGGTGTATGAAGGCAACGGAATCGATACCGCGCGGCGCCTCGTTGGGCCGGCCATGGCGACTTTGCTTACGCGCCGGACCAGTTCGGTCCTTGCGCCGCCGCTTGGCATTGACGGCTGGCTTGGCAAAGGCGCTCGCTGGGGAAAGCGCCGACCGTTGATTGGCGCGTCCGTCGCTCGCCGGAATAGTCATGCGAATAAGCTTCTCGATATCGCGCAGGAAGGCCACTTCTTCGTGGTCGCATAGCGAGATCGCCACACCTTCCGCGCCCGCGCGCGCCGTCCGGCCGATCCGATGCACGTAGGTTTCCGGCACGTTTGGCAGATCGAAATTCACGACGTGGCTGATGCCATCGACATCGATGCCGCGTGCCGCAATGTCGGTGGCAACGAGGGTCCTGACTTCGCCTTTACGAAAGGCCCCGAGCACGCGTTCGCGTTGATTTTGCGATTTGTTGCCGTGAATCGCGGCGGCGTCGATGCCAGCCCGGATCAAGCCGCGCGCAATCTTATCGGCGCCATGCTTGGTCCTGGCGAAGATCAGGGCGCGGTCAATCGTTTCACGCCGCAACACGTCGATCAGCATTGCCGGCTTTCCGGCGCGATCGGTGCGAATAATGCGCTGCTCGACGCGATCGACCGTCGAGGCGACCGGCGCTACTGCGACCTTGATCGGGTCGCGCAGCATATGCGCGGCGAGTTCGGCGATGGCGCGCGGCATGGTCGCAGAAAACATCAGCGTCTGCCGCTGGACTGGAAGCTTGGCGACGATCTTACGGAGGTCGTGGATAAACCCCATGTCGAGCATCCGGTCGGCCTCGTCGAGCACGAGGCATTCGACCTCGCCCAATCGAAGCGCATCGCTTTTGACGAGATCGAGCAACCGGCCGGGCGTGGCGACGAGAACATCCACACCGTTAAGCAGCGTGCGAACCTGGGTGCCCATCGCTACGCCGCCGATCGCCAGCGCGGCTCTCACGCGCAGGTGACGGCCATAAGTGCGGAAGCTATCGAGGATTTGGCCTGACAACTCGCGCGTCGGGCTGAGCACTAGGATGCGGCAGCTCTTCCGCGCCGTCAGACGCGGGCTCGCGGCGAGACGATGCAGGATTGGCAGCGCGAACGCCGCGGTCTTGCCGGTTCCGGTTTGGGCAATTCCGATCAGGTCGCGGCCCGACATGACGATCGGAATCGTCTGCGCCTGGATCGGAGTCGGGGTGAGGTATTTTTCGTCGGCGAGGGCGCGTTTAATCGCGTCGTTGAGCGTAAAGTCGTGAAAGGAGGCCAATGAAGAAGCTTTCTTGCGTGCGCGTTGCACAGCCGCTACGCGATAAGCAGCGGCCGGCACGGCGGGTGAAACAAGACATCCCGCGCGATCTGGGTTGCCAGTGAAATGAAAAGGCGAGCCAGGAGCCCTTTAAGGGGTCCCGAACACGCGGCTCGCCGCCGGCCTGTTGGGCCATACAGACGATATGAGCTGTCGATGTGTTCGTTTCAAGGCATTACACGGCTCGCTTTCTGTCAGCTGCCTCTTTGGCCAGTCGAAGTGCCCTCAGTCTCTCGGTTTTTTCACGTACTAATCGGCTGTTGGCCTGATATTCCATCATGGCCTTTGCGCCCTCTTTGGCGCGCTCTTCCTTTTTGAAATTTGCTTCGGCACGGGATCGCGCCTCATCCGATCTGGTGGTCAATGTCGTCTCCTCGGTGAGTGGGGGGAACATCAATCTATTCGTACGTCCAGGAACCGCCGCCCTCAGCTCTATGTATGTTTCGATTAAGAATCTTAAACCGGGCGGGCCGGGCCATGGGTCTTTGCGTCGCGGAAAATAGCGATCTCCAACAGCAGGATGGACCGAACTGCGAAGTGCCGCCCGGTCGCAGCGATGTCCGCTCGCCCCGGCACACGACGATCAGGCCGTCCCACGCAGCCTAACGAGCCGGACCCTTGAGGATCATCCCACGCGCGGACGATGAGGGCACGGGAACGCTCGCTCGCTCCTGGACTGGCAGCCACGTCCCATGGCCCGGTGCTCCCTTAACCGATCGTTAACCATATCTGCGCAGATTGTTAACCAATCAAGAATCATCCGCAGAACGGAGAGGCGGACGTGTCGGGCCTCATTCTTCAACGGCAATCGCTGACGTTTCGGGCGCGCTCGTACACCGCTTTCGTGTTCACCCCGCAGCCGCCGATTGCCGATTGGCTCGAAGTGCTCGACGCCACGCTGCAACGCTCCAAGGGCTTTTTCGCCGGCCATCCGGTTGCGCTCGATCTATCCGCGGCAGCGCTGTCGGCCGACGAGGTGGTGCAGCTCGTCGCCGATCTGCAAGCGCGCAATGTGCGCGTGCTCGGCATCGAAGGCAGCGATCTCAACGCCGGCGATGCCGTCCTGCCGCCGCTCTTGCGCGGCGGGCGCGTCCAGGATCTCGAACTGCCCGAACTTGGCGCCGCCGCCGAAGCTGCTCAGCCCGCGCCGGAGGCGAAGCAACAAGAGGCGGCTTCGCTCCTGATCGACAGCCCGGTGCGCTCGGGCCAATCGGTCGCATTCATCGAGGGCGATGTCACCGTGCTCGGTTCGGTTGCCTCGGGCGCCGAGATCATCGCCGGCGGCTCGATCCACATCTACGGCACGTTGCGCGGCCAGGCCATGGCGGGCGCCGCCGGCAGCCGCCGCGCCCGCATCTTCTGCCACCGTTTCGAGGCCGAGCTTCTGGCCATCGGCCCTTACTACAAGACGGCGGACGAAATCGAAGACAGCCTGCGCCGCGGACCGATCCAGGCCTGGCTCGACGGCAACACCCTTAAAATTTCACCGATGCACTAGAACGAGAAAGGTCGTAACGATGAGCGAGCGGACATCGGCCCGCGTGGTGGTGGTGACATCCGGCAAGGGTGGCGTTGGCAAGACCACATCGACGGCGGCGATCGGCGCCGCGCTCGCTCGTCTGGGCGACAAGGTCGTCGTCGTGGATTTCGACGTCGGCCTGCGCAACCTCGATCTGGTGCTCGGCGCCGAGCGGCGGGTCGTGTTCGACCTGATCAACGTCATCAACGGCGTCGCCAAGCTGCCGCAGGCCCTGATCCGCGACAAGCGGCTGGAGAACCTTTATCTGCTGCCGGCCTCGCAGACCCGCGACAAGGAGGCGCTGACCGAGGACGGCGTCGGCAAAGTCATCGGCGAACTGCGCGAGAAATTCGATTGGATCGTCTGCGACAGCCCGGCCGGCATCGAGCGCGGCGCCACGCTCGCCATGCGTCATGCCGACACCGCCATCATCGTCACCAATCCGGAAGTGTCGTCGGTGCGCGATTCCGACCGCATCATCGGCCTGCTCGACGCCAAGACCGAAAAAGCCGAGCGCGGCGAATGCATGGACAAGCATCTCTTGATCACCCGCTATCATCCGTGGCGCGCGGCGCGCGGCGAGATGCTGTCGATCGAGGACGTTCTGGAAATCCTGTCGGTGCCGTTGCTCGGCATCATTCCGGAAAGCGAGGAAGTGCTGCGCGCTTCCAATCTCGGTTCGCCGGTGACGATCAATGCCGCGTTGAGCGCGCCGGCGCGGGCCTATTTCGACGCCACGCGGCGGCTCAAGGGCGAGCAGATCGCCATGGAAATACCGAGCGAAAGCCGGAGTCTCCTCACCAAGCTGTTCGGACGGAAGGCAGCATGAAGCTCTTCAACCTTTTCCGCAGCGGCGGCACCGCGCCCATTGCGCGCGAGCGCCTGCAAATCCTGCTCGCGCACGAACGCAGCGCGCGCTCCGAACCCGATCTGCTCGCCGTCCTGCGCGAGGAGATTCTCGCGGTGATCGGCCGCCACGTCGCGTTCGAGCCCGACAAGGTGCAGATCAAGCTCGACCGCGGCAAATCGGTTTCGACGCTCGCGGTCGACATCGAAATCCCGAATGGCAGCCGCGTCGGCGGCGTCGCGCCGCAATACCGTCGGCTCACGCTCGATGGCGGCGATTCATCTATGAATAAACAGGTGGCCTGATGCGCAGCATCGCCTTTCTCACGCAAAAGGGCGGCACCGGCAAAACCACGCTGGCCGCATCGCTCGCAGTGGCGGCGGCAGTCAGCGGCGAGAAGGTGGTCGCGCTGGATCTCGATCCGCAGGGCTCGCTCGCCCGCTGGGGCGAGCGCCGCGCCGCCGCCAAGTGCAAGCATCGGGTCGTGGTCGAACCGCTGGAACGCGAACGCCTGCCGCGGCTTGCCGCCATTCTCGATGGCCTTGCCGGCGTCGGCTTCACGCTTGCGATTTTCGACATCGCCGGCGCCGACAATGCCGCCGTGCGCCTGGTCACCGATGCCGCGGATCTTTGCCTATTGCCGGCGCGGCCGAGCCGGCTCGACGTCGAAGCCACCGCGGCGACGTTCCGCGCCGTGTTTCTCGCCAAGCGCAAAGCGGCTTTCGTCCTCAATCAATGCCCGCCGAACTACCGCAGCCACCGGGCGAGCGAAGCCGCCAAAGGCTTGACCGGCCTCGGCGTGCTCGCCGAGCCGCTGCTTTCGGCGCGCATGGATTATCAGGACGCGATCGCTGCCGGCCTTGGCGTCAGCGAATTCTCCGGCGACGGCCGTGCCGCCCGCGAAATCGCGATCCTATGGCAATGGGCGCGCGCGCAGCTTGCGGACGGCAAAGCTGCCGGTGTCGCCACCATGCCGGCGCGCCAGGCCGCAGCGTAAGGTCACCTGGCGTCCGACGTGGAAAGGGATTAATCTTTCTTCGAGCTGCTCGCGGAACTTGCCGGCGTTCCGCCAATCAACGGCGGCCTTTGGTGCCTTCGGCGGGCAGCACTCACAATTAAGCATCGTTGGTCGATGGCTGATGAGGCCGCGGCGCCCATGCGCGCATCGACCTCATGCCACGGTCGCCGACCGGACGTCAGGTCGACGACACTGGAGCCGTGTGATGCTGGTCGATATCGCTCTCGGGGTCATTCTCCTCGCCATGTTGGTGCTGGTGCCGGTGGGTTGCATCTTGACGCGATCGCCGCGAACGACCGATCCGGCCTAGCGCCGGTTTGGGAATCCGAGAATTAAAGAAGACCTCGACCCGCGCTTCCGCAAGGGCGCCCGCAATCGTATGACGCGCATTGCGAACTGCCGAGCCGCACCGCGGAGGACGAGTCATGACGGAAATTGCCAGGGCCGCGCCCGAACCGGCGCCGCCCACGCTGCTGC
>JASHSE010000157.1 GCA_030036975.1 Xanthobacteraceae bacterium
TTGCAAAGCTAACCGGAATGGTTCCGCTACCGTTCCGCCGGTGGCGTTTGCTGCGGCGCAATCTCCGTTCAAGCGCCTGCGGCGCGTGCTCTTGCCGCCAAGTCCACCACTGCTTTGCGCAGCCCCTGCGCGGTGGTAACGCGCTCGGCGAACGGCAGACGCAGCGTGGCGTCGCCGAGCGCGAGGTCGAGGCCGTCCGGATCGAGCCCGGTAAGCCGCCATTTGCCGTCCTCGGCGCCGAGCAATTTGGTCGCATAAAGCCGCACCGCTTCGGCGTGATCGTCGTTCATGTGGGTGACGGCGCCGGCCTCGGCCTCGAGCAGGTCTGCGGCGCCGGAGATATCGGTCATGATCTCGGCGCCTTTCAGATCGGCGGCACGGGCGAAGCCGCCGTTGAGGTGTGCGGACACGACGTCGAGCCGCCAGAACGAGAAATCGGCGAAGCCGGCATAAAGCTGCGACTTCGGATGCCGGGCGAGAAAGCGCCGGCGCACGCGCGCTTCGTCCGCATTCTCGCGCGCGATCGGCTTGAACGTGCCGAGCAGCGTCAGCCGCGGATGGGCAAGCGGATCGCCTTTGCCGGTCGCGGCGAGCAGGAGCGACGCGCGGCCGTCCTGTTCCAGGTTCGCCGTATGGGTCGAGAGCCGCGAGGTCAGGATCAGCGGCGCACCGTCGGCGTCGGTCGCGACGTTGACCAGCGAGGCGAACGGGTGGCCGGTATTGCGGTCGATGGTCGCAAGCGCGCCGGCCCGCGTGGCCCGCAGCAGGCTTTTCGCCGATGCCCTAGGGTCGAAATCCGGAACCGGGGCGGTCTCCGGCAGCCGGTCGGGCATCACCCCGGGCAGGGCAGCGGCGGCCGGCGCGGGTTTTTCGGCCTCGGCCATAACCAAATCCCTTTCCTGTTCCTTACCTATGTCTTTCTAATATCGTTCTAAGTCATAGGAATTGCCCTGATTTTGCCTTGTCCGGCCACACTTCCGCCCCCACATGGGTCTTTACCGACGACCTGGGGCCGGGCTCTAGTGAAGCTGCGGCCGACTCATGTTAGAAGGCCGCCATGCCGACAATCGCTCTCGTCGACGACGACCGCAACATCCTCACCTCGGTGTCCATCGCACTCGAGGCCGAAGGATATCGGATCAACACCTACACCGACGGCGCTTCGGCGCTCGACGGCTTCAAGACGGCGCCGCCCGATCTTGCCATCCTCGACATCAAGATGCCGCGCATGGACGGCATGGAGACGCTGCGCCGGCTGCGGCAAAAATCCGATCTGCCGGTGATCTTCCTCACCTCCAAGGACGAGGAGATCGACGAGCTGTTCGGCCTGAAGATGGGCGCCGACGACTTCATCAGGAAGCCGTTCTCGCAGCGCCTGCTGGTCGAGCGGGTCAAGGCCGTATTGCGCCGCGCCTCGCCCAAGGACGGCGCCGCGCCCAAGGAAGCCGACAGCAAGGTTCTGGAGCGCGGCCTGCTGCGCATGGATCCGGAGCGCCACACCTGCACCTGGAAGAACGAGGCGGTGACGCTCACCGTCACTGAATTTCTCATCCTGCAGGCGCTCGCCAGCCGTCCGGGCGTGGTGAAAAGCCGCAACGCCCTGATGGATGCGGCCTACGACGATCAGGTCTACGTCGATGACCGCACCATCGACAGCCACATCAAGCGGCTGCGCAAAAAATTCAAGGCGAGCGATCAGGAATTCGATATGATCGAGACGCTGTACGGCGTCGGCTACCGTTTCAAGGAGTAGCGCAGCGCACCGCGGCGCGGCCGTTTGACTTTGGCATCGTCGCGGCGCAAGCGAGGCCGGCAAAGCTTGGGCTGCAAACCTCGCGCTTTTGACTTTGAACATTTGCCGTGCGTGGGCGTGGACGATGGGCAGGCGCAGGGCCGCCCTGCCGAAAATGTGACTGCCAATCATAATGGCCCGCTGACTGGGACGGCTGACGTGCGGTAATAATGGCGTCTGGTTCCGCTCACAGTTCGACGCGCTTGCGCGGCGGGCAACGAGAGGGGCCGGTCCGAACCCCGGCAGACCACGTGCTCGATCGACCCACAGACCTCGGCCAGAACAAGGCGCCGCCGCTCTCGCCGGCGGAGCCGCAGGTCGATGCCGATACCGCCGCCGAGGCGCGCGACGACCGTCCGGCCCGCAGTTTCTTCGGCCGCGCGCTCGATTGGCTGCGCCGCGCCTGGCATTTCTTCGTCAATCAGAGCTCGTCGAGCCTGACGCGCCGCATCGTCGTGCTCAACGTCGCCGGCCTGCTCGCGCTCTCGGTCGGCATCAATTATCTGTCGCCGTTCCGCGCCCGGCTGATCGATGCGCGCGTGCAGACGCTGTTGCAGCAAGGCCAGATCATCGCCCATGCCATTGCCGATTCGGCCGCGGGCGAAACCGGCTCCGCCATCACGCTCGATCCGGAAAAGCTGCAGAACCTGCAGCCCGGTGAAAGTTACGGCCCGTCCGAAGATGCGCTATACGGGCTCGATTTTCCCATCGACCCGACGCGCGTCGCGCCGGTGCTGCGCGATCTCGTCTCGCCCACCAAGACGCGCGCCCGCATCTATGACCGCGACGGCATCTTGCTGGTCGACAGCCGCAGCCTGTTCGGCCGCGGCGACGTGCTGCGCTCCGACCTGCCGTCGCCCGACGCCAAACAGCCGAGCCTGTTCGAACGCGCCTTGATCGCGCTGCGGCTATGGCTCAACCGGGGCGACCTGCCGCTCTATCGCGAACTCGGTGCCGACCAGGGCAAGGGCTATCCGGAGGTCGCGCAGGCGCTCAACGGCCATGACGCCAGCATGGTGCGCATCACCGCGCACGGCGACGTCATCGTCTCGGTCGCGGTGCCGGTGCAGCGCTACCGCGCCGTGCGCGGCGCGCTCTTGTTGTCGACGCAGGGCGCCGACATCGACAACATGGTGACGGCGGAGCGGCTCGCCATTCTCAAAGTGTTCTTGATCGCCGCCGCCGTGATGGTCGTGCTGTCGATCTTGTTGGCCGGCACCATCGCCGAGCCGGTACGGCGCTTGGCCGACGCGGCCGAAAGCGTGCGCCGGCGCATCCAGTCGCGCGTCGAAATTCCGGACTTCACCCGCCGCCGCGACGAGATCGGCCATCTGTCCGGCACGCTGCGCGCCATGACCAACGCGCTCTACAGCCGCATCGAAGGCATCGAGCGCTTCGCCGCCGACGTGGCGCACGAGCTGAAAAATCCGCTGACCTCGCTGCGCTCGGCGGTCGAGACGATGCCGGTCGCCAAGACCGAGGAGAGCCGCAAGCGGCTCCTTGACATCGTCCAGCACGACGTCAGGCGGCTCGACCGCCTGATCTCCGACATTTCCGACGCCAGCCGGCTCGATGCCGAGCTGCAGCGCCAGGAGGCGGCGCCGATCGATCTCGCCAAGCTGCTCACCACCGTGGTCACCGTCGCCAACGAGATCAAGCGCGACGACTGCGTCAAGGTCGTGCTCAAATTCGAAGGCGGCGGCCTGCGCGCGTTTCAGGTGCCCGGCCACGACTCGCGCCTCGGCCAGGTGGTCGACAATTTGATCGAAAACGCGCGTTCGTTCTCGCCGCCCGGCGGCACGGTGCGCCTGACGTGCCGGCGCCGGAAAGATCACGTCGAGATTTTCGTCGACGACGACGGTCCGGGCGTGCGGCCGGAAGCGGCGGAGAAAATTTTCGAGCGGTTTTATACCGACCGGCCGCACCAGGGTTTCGGCCAGAATTCCGGTCTCGGCCTGTCGATCTCGAAGCAGATCGTGGAAGCCCATGGCGGCGCCATCTGGGTGGAGAACCGGATGACGGCCGGCGTCCGCTCCGGCGTGGCGCCGCAGATCGCCGGCGCACGCTTTATCGTGCGATTGCCGGCAACGTGATGGCGCAACGTTCGCCGCCGGATTTCTGAGAGCGATGCCATCGGCCACCATCCACGCTTCGGCGGTTCTGGTCGGCGCGCGCGCGGTGCTGATCCGCGGGCCTTCGGGATCGGGCAAATCGCGGCTGGCGCTCGAACTCATTTGGGCGGCGCATGGCGGGTCGCTACGTTTCGCCCGTCTGGTCGGCGACGACCGCGTTCACGTCGAGGCTGCACACGGCCGCTTGGTGGTGCGCCCGGCCGCGGCGCTGGCCGGACTGATCGAGGTGCGCGGCGTCGGCATCCGCAAGCTGCCGTACGAACCGAGCGCCGTGGTCGGGCTCGTGGTCGATCTGGCGGTCGACGCGGAACGGCTGCCGCGAGCCGACCAGCAGCGAACGGAACTCGAAGGTGTCGCCTTGGCGCGGCTTGCCGTCGCAGTGGGCAAGCCGCCCTTGCCGGTGGTGCTGGCGCTCCTCACCTCATAGGACCGAAATCCGGCGAAGGCCGAAGCGGCCCGGCCAGTCGGGAATTGGTAACCTTAACGGCTTTAGACTCGGCAGGCACTGCGGCCAGTGCAGTCCCGGAGGCGGCTTTCGAAAATCCGATTCGACTTTAGTCTGCCGCAGTGCAACAAACCCGAAATTTGCCGACACCGCCTCTTGCGCTAGGACTTTGGATAACCATGATGGAGGGCCTTTCGTGCGGTGCAACCGGGGCGCGCCCGCGGGGAGTTCCATGATCGGTGTCGTGCTTGTCACCCACGGCCGGCTCGCCATCGAGTTCCGGGCGGCGCTGGAACACGTCGTCGGACCGCAGAACCAGATCGAGGCGGTCACCATCGATCCCGAAGACGATGTCGAGGCGCGCCGCAAGGACATTATTGCGGCGGTCAAGCGCGTCGACACCGGCGATGGCGTTGCCATCCTCACCGACATGTTCGGCGGCACGCCGTCCAATCTCGCCATTTCGGTGATGAGCCAGCCGAAGGTTGAAGTCCTGGCCGGCATCAATCTGCCGATGCTGGTCAAGCTCGCCAAGGTACGCGCCGACTGCCCGCTCGGCGAAGCGGTCGCCGCCGCCCAGGAAGCCGGGCGCAAATACGTCACCATCGCGAGCCGCGTGCTGACCGGCAAATGAGCGAGTCGGCGCGAAGCGGCGGCGCGCCCAAGGCCGATGAAAAGTCGCCGCGGGCCGGGACGGTGAGCCGCGTTTTCGTCATCTGCAACAAAAAGGGTTTGCATGCGCGCGCCTCGGCGCGGTTCGTGCAGACGGTAGAAAAATTCGACGCCGAGGTGCGCGTCACCCGCGGCACCGAGACCGTCGGCGGCGACTCGATCATGGGCCTGATGATGCTCGCCGCGGCGCCCGGCACCTCGATCACGGTGGAAGCAACCGGCAAGGAAGCCGCCGAAGTGATGGAAGCCCTCGCCGCGCTGATCGCCTCGCGCTTCGGCGAGGAGGATTGATCCGTAGCCCGGATTGAGCGCCGCGAAATCCGGGGGCGGCCTTTGAACTGAAAATGCCGCTTCAGGAAACTGAAACGCCGCTCCCGGATGTCGCTGCGCTCATCCGGGCTACGAGGCTACGAGGCAATAAGCTTGCGCGGCTTTCTCTGATCGTCGAGCAGCATATCGCGGCTGTCGCAGTGCGTTCGCTTCAAGAATCTGACGAACAGTTCAAGCGGCAGCCGCAACCTCCGCCGCCGCGCTTTTCAGATCGGTGACGAACTGCCGGTATGCCGCGTGCTTGTCCTTCTCGTCCTCGATGCGTAAGAGCGACGACGGGTGGATGGTGACGAACAGCTTGGTGCCGTCGGCGAGCGCGAGCGGCTTGCCGCGCACTTTAGCGATGGTCAGCGTCTTGCCGGTGAGGCTGCGCGCCGCGGTGACGCCGAGCGCGATCACGGCGGCGGGTTTTATCAGCTTGCGCTCGTCGTCGAGCCAGATCTTGCAGCGTTCGATCTCGTCATTGTTCGGCCGCTTGTGCAGCCGGCGCTTGCCGCGCATCTCGTGCTTGAAATGTTTGACCGCGTTGGTGACGAAGGTTTTTTCGCGCGCAATGCCGGCGTCGTGCAGGGCTTGGTCGAGCATGCGGCCGGCCGGACCGACGAACGGTTTGCCGGCGAGGTCCTCCTTGTCGCCGGGCTGCTCGCCCACCAGCATGAAGGTGGCGCGGCTGGGGCCCTCGCCGGGCACCGCCTGGGTGGCGTCGCGATAGAGCGGGCAGCGCGTGCAGGCCGCTTCGGCCGCGGCGAGCTGGCGCAGCGAGGTGATCGGCTCGAGGGATTCGGCGTCCATATCGGCACAATGCGGAGGCGCCCTGCCCGGTTCACCCCCTCCCTTCCCTCCCCCGCTTGCGGTGGAGGGAAGGGAGGGGGGCACATAAAGGTATCTTTATGTGTTTATTGCCGCCGCGCTGGTGCCCTGCTATAGCCCTGCCTATAGCTCCTATAGCTCCGCCGATAGCCTTGCCCACCACCCGAATGGCAAAGGCCGGATGGCCAGCCCGCAAAGGACCATTATGAGCACCTCGACCAAGCCCAAAACCGCCGCCGGCCCCGTGGATTACGTGGTCAAGGAGCTCGGCCTCGCCGAATGGGGCCGCAAGGAAATCGCCATGGCCGAAACCGAAATGCCCGGCCTGATGGCGACCCGCGAGGAATACGGGCCGGAGCAGCCGCTGCGCGGCGCCCGCATTGCCGGCTCGCTGCACATGACGATCCAGACCGCCGTGCTGATCGAGACCTTGAAGGCGCTCGGCGCTGACGTGCGCTGGGCCTCCTGCAACATCTACTCGACCCAGGACCACGCCGCCGCCGCGGTCGCCGCCGGAGGCACGCCGGTGTTCGCCGTCAAGGGCGAGTCGCTGCCCGATTATTGGGACTACACCCACCGCATCTTCGAATGGTCCGACGGCGGCGCGCCCAACATGATCCTCGACGACGGCGGCGACGCCACGTTGCTCATGCATCTCGGCAGCCGCGCCGAGACCGATCCGGCGGTGCTCAATCATCCGAACAACGAGGAAGAGGAAGTGCTGTTCGCCGCCATCAAGCGGCGGCTCAAGGACAAGCCGGGCTGGTACGCCAATACGGCAAAAAACATCCGCGGTGTCACCGAAGAGACCACGACCGGCGTGCACCGGCTTTATCAGATGCAGAAGGAAGGCCGCTTGTTGTTCCCGGCCATCAACGTCAACGACAGCGTCACCAAGTCGAAATTCGATAACATCTACGGCTGCCGCGAGTCGCTGGTCGACGGCATCCGCCGCGGCACCGACGTGATGATGGCCGGCAAGGTGGCGATGGTGGCGGGCTACGGCGACGTCGGCAAAGGCTCGGCCGCTTCGCTGCGCCAGGCCGGCTGCCGCGTCATGGTGTCGGAGGCCGATCCGATCTGCGCGCTGCAGGCGTCCATGGACGGCTACGAAGTGACCACCATGGAGGACGCAGCGCCTCGCGCCGACATTTTCGTCACCGCCACCGGCAACGTCGACGTCATCACCATCGACCACATGCGGCGCATGAAGCACCGCGCCATCGTCGCCAATATCGGCCATTTCGACAGCGAAATTCAGGTCGGCGCGCTGAAGAATTTCAAATGGCACAACGTCAAGCCGCAGGTCGACGAGATCGAGTTCCCGGACGGCCACCGCATCATCCTGCTCTCCGAGGGCCGCCTCGTGAACCTCGGCAACGCCATGGGCCATCCGAGCTTCGTCATGTCGTCGTCGTTCACCAACCAGACGCTGGCGCAGATCGAGCTGTGGACCAAGCCCGGCCACTACGAGAAGAAGGTCTACGTGCTGCCGAAGGCGCTCGACGAAAAAGTCGCGCGCCTGCATCTCGACAAGATCGGCGTCAAGCTCACCAAGCTCACCGACAAGCAGGCGACGTATATCGGCGTGCCGCAGAACGGCCCGTTCAAGCCGGATCATTATCGGTATTGAGGTCGGGCGAGCCGCAACAGCTTCCCTCTCCCCTTGCGGGAGAGGGTGCCCGAGCGGAGGCGAAGCCGAGCGAGGGCGGGTGAGGGGTATACCTCTGAGGATTTTTAGCCCTCGGCAAGTAATCGCTCGCGGATGATCTGTTTATGCTCTTCGCTGAGAGTTACAGCCTTTTCTGCGGCTGCTACCAGTTTTCTGGCCTCATTCATACTCATGATCCCAAGGCGTTCCGCGGTTGCAATATCGTCCGCGACATGCCGCACCAATTGTGTCAGTTCGACGTAGCTGTCGTGCGTCAGGAAAGATGAATTATTGGCGCGCAAAATCCTGTGTACGGGACGATAAAGAGGTTCCGAGTTGATGCGCAAAAAGAACTGCAATTGATCGCAAATACAGATATGACGCTTGGGTTTATTCGGCCGCGTAAAGCGATCAAAAATCCGTACGACTTCGCGCGGCGCTACCATCCGTTCTCACAGAGCAGCAATTCGCGCGACCTCTTCCAGATACTCGATTTTCTTTTTGATATTCGATCCGCCCGAAATGAAATCTCGATAATCCATATTACCGCCAATCGCATTTTGATAGGCAGGATCATTGTGAGTTTTTAGAACCAGTTCATCGAACGTCTTGCCGTGAACCTGGCTCCAGCCATGCTGTAATGCCTCTGCATCGCTTGGCGAAAGCCGCTTGGCGTTTGGCCCGCGGTCGCCGTAAACGCCGAATGTTCCTTCTTCGACGCGGAAGGGAAGCTTGCCGTTTCCGCCCAGTGCAAGAATTTCCATTGGACGGAAACATAGCAGCCCATACACCACGCAAGGTAGCGGACCCCACCATGCAGCGCGATAGTGATCTCCGATGACGGGGCGGCCGTATTTGTTTATGTGAAACTTGTCGGCATAAAAAGTCGATTTCACGACGTGATATACGTCGATGCCGGGTTGCTTTTCAGCAAGCCACAAGATGACTTCCAGCGCTTTCTCAACGCTGGGAATATAACGCACAACTTGACGCGCTGCCTTCTTTGCCATCTGGACAATATGGCAGTTTTATCACGCCGGTTCAATCGGTCGTTAAGTGCTTGGCGGAATCCGCTTTTTGCCTGTTGGCACACAAGACTTTCGGTGAGTGATTCGTTTGCGGCCTGCGCCGTCCCTGTTCGAAATCGATGATGAGCTTGCGGGAGACGTTGGCGGCCTCGGTGTGACTTTTTGTTGAACGTTTAGCTTCTTGTTCAGCGTGTATCTTGTTGTTGCATTTTAGTTTTTTAGCCTTTGCCCATAGCCATCCGGGTGGAAATGGAGCATAATGCTGAAACGTTGAACACCACCGCAATGCCAGCGGAGCAGCCATGGCGCGCGGAAGCCATATCGGTCGCGGAAAGCGCACGCCCCAACGTGCCGCGAAGTCGCTGGCCAAGATGCAAGGCTTCGCCTTGGACATGGAAGAGCCGCTCAACGAGATCGAGAACCTAGCGCAGGCGCTGCGCTTCATCGGCTATCGCCTGGAGTGCAACGACCACGACTCCGGCAGT
>JASHSE010000158.1 GCA_030036975.1 Xanthobacteraceae bacterium
CCGAGATCGACAATGGCGCCGCGATCGAGCTTGCCGCATTCGGCGAATTGTTCGCAAGCCACGCGGCGACGGTCGTCGATCTCTCGCCGAGCCGCGATTATCTCAAGGAGCACATTCCCGGCGCGTGGTTTGCGATCCGCACACGGCTCGACCGCGCGCTGAAAAAGATTCCGCTGCGCGAGGTTCTGGTGCTGACCTCCGAAGATGGCGCGCTCGCCGCCATGGCGGTGGCCGAAGCGCTAGCGCTGGTGAGCGTACCGGTGCGATGTCTCGCCGGCGGCAACGCGGCTTGGCGCGCGGCAGGCTTCGAGCTTTCGGCCGAGCCGCTCTTGGCCGACACGCCGGTCGATCAATGGCGCAAGCCCTATGAACGTTCGGGCGATGCCAAAGCGGCGATGCGCGAATATTTGGCCTGGGAGATCGATCTCCTGCAGCGGATCGAGCGCGACGGCTTGTTGAAATTCACCTGCATGGGCCAATAGAAGCGGGCCGCCAGTTTCGCCAACGGTCACCAGTCGAGCCGCAGCGTCGGAGTGAAAAAGCGGCGGAGCGCTCATGCAAGCGCTCAACGCCGCAAGGTGCGTCGGGGACCAAGGACGATAAGCCCGTGCTGTGTGTTACGATAAGCAGGTCAAACCTGCCGCCCATCCGCCCGCAAACCGCATGGCATCGGCCGGCGAGCCGATAGTTACATTTGCATCGAATAGCGGAACGGCGGGCCGGGCGGCGGATGGCGGCCGGCTTCATGGCGCACACCGATCCGCAACCGGTTGCCGGGGGTCTAATCCTTGATCTGTTTCCGCTTTGAACGCTGCGCCTGCTCGCGCCGCTTTAGCTCGGCGTCGACAGCCTTGCGGATGAAGGCGGCGCGGCTCTCGTGCTCATCCAATACAGCATCAATGCGCTTGGGAATGCCATTCCCGAGCCGCACGCCGGTAAATTTGACGCCAAGTGGTCGCCGACCCATCCGGGTCTTATTACGACTTTCCGTTATCGGAATGTCAACCACGCTCCCTCTGTCATAGGCGTTATCGCCTATTGCCCTAATAAGCGTTAACGGTTATGAATGCAAGCAGGAACTGTACCTGGCGGAGTGGATAAGATGCGGGTTGCTGCGCCGAAATCAGTCTCCTCGGTCGCGACATCGCAACGGCAAGCCAACAAGGTCGACCTGGATATTTTCCAGGCGCTGCATCGTGTTGAGTGGATGGAGGCCAAGGACCCGGAACGCGCCGGACAATGGAAAGAGGCCGCTAATCATTTACGCGCGGCACGCGATGTCGTTCAAAAAATGATGGACCCAGCCGACCTTAAGTAGCGCAAAGGGTGGCGCATAGGTTCCGGTCACAGCGCCAAATTGGAGAATATGAGATAATCCGAAGAAACGGATGGCCATACGCTCTTTCTAACGTCATAAATTGGTTGATTAGGCCTTCCAAACAGGCCAACTCTCCGAATTTAATTGAATGACATTGTGCCCATCGAAAGGCCCGCCCGAATCACGGCTGCCACGCGCCCCGCGGCGCCGGATCGGCAGCCGCCGCTGCGCGCTTCTTGTCGATGACATTAAGCAGCGCACGCAACACATCCGCCACGCCTTCGCCGCTCACCGCCGAGACGACGAGCGGCGTTTTCTTCGCCACGCGCTTTAATCGGGCGAGTTGCTGTTTCCGCTCGGCCGCGCTCATCGCGTCGGCTTTGCTCAGCGCCACGATCTCCGGCTTGTCGGCAAGCCCGTATCCATACGCCTCGAGCTCGCGGCGCACCATCTTGTAAGCGTCGCCGGCATGTCCAGTGGTGCCGTCCACGAGATGCAAAAGCACGCGGCAGCGCTCGACGTGGCCGAGGAACCGGTCGCCAAGCCCGACCCCTTCGTGCGCGCCTTCGATCAGGCCCGGAATGTCGGCAAGCACGAACTCGCGCCCGTCGCTATCGACGACGCCGAGCTGCGGGGTCAGCGTGGTGAACGGATAATCGGCGATTTTCGGCTTGGCCGCGCTCACCGCCGCCAGGAAGGTCGACTTGCCGGCATTGGGCAAGCCGACGATGCCGGCATCGGCGATCAGCTTGAGCCGCAGCCGGATCGTGCGCTCCTCGCCGGGCTGGCCCGGATTGGCGCGGCGCGGCGCGCGGTTGGTGGAGGATTTGAAATGCGCGTTGCCGAAGCCGCCATTGCCGCCGCGCGCCAGTACGACGCGCTGACCGGACTCGGTCAGATCGGCAAGCAGCGTGTCGCCGTCTTCTTCGTAGATTTGCGTGCCCACCGGCACTTTCAAAACGGCGTCCGCGCCGGCGGCGCCATGGCGGTCCTTGCCCATGCCGGCGCGACCATTGTTGGCGAAGAAATGTTGCTGATAGCGGTAGTCGATGAGCGTGTTGAGTCCTTCGACCGCCACTGCGACCACATCGCCGCCTTTGCCGCCGTCACCGCCGTTCGGGCCGCCGAATTCGATGAATTTCTCGCGCCGAAACGACACGCAGCCGTTGCCGCCGTCGCCGGAGCGAATGTAGACCTTGGCTTCGTCGAGGAATTTCATTGCGCCACGGATAATAATACAAACCGACGCTGCGCCGGATGGCGCAGTCGATATCATCGATATCAGAACAATCAATGATGATGCAGCGGGGCGCCAACGAGGAGACAGTCACGATGGGAGCCGCGCCGGGAGGGGCCAAGTGGGCCTTACCTCACTGCTGCGGCCCGAGGGGCGGCTCCCGACGTGGCGTTCGCGAATGCCGCTACGCCGCAACCCGAACACTGAAGCGGCGGTCGTTGCGGCTCAACTGGCCCGGGGGCATGGCACCCTCCGATCCGCATCTTGCGGGTCGCGACGCGAAGCAGGCGGCCCGCACTATTATCATCCGCCCGCTGCACGCCGCTGTCAACGACTTGTTGCTGCCGAGTTCCGCATCGGAACTTAGCGGTACAACGCGGCGCACGTTCTGCTGCGCCCTACGCGACGCGCTCCGCGCAACTCCATGACTTGAGCGACAGCCACAGCCTTCGATCGAGCCGATAGCGATCGGTCGGCGCCGCCGAATTGATGGCGCGGATGCGCGACAGACGCACGCCGGTCCATTGGAAGCCGCATTTCTCCAGCACACGGCGCGACGCCGGATTGCTCACGCGCGTGCCGGCCTGCAGCGTCTCATGCGCAAGATCGGCGAAGGTGTAGTCGATCAGCGCGCGCACCGCCTCGGTAGCGTAGCCCTGGCCCCAGTGCGACACGCCAATCCAATAGCCGATCTCGGGACCGCCCTCGCGTGGCTCGACGGCGCAGATGCCGATCAGCGCGGCGTCGAGCGTGACCACGAAGGTTGCCTCGCCGTCGAGCCGATTGACCGACGTGATGAATTGCTCGGCGTCCGCGATGCCGTACGGATAGGGAATGCGCGCGGTGTTGATCGCGATGCGGCGATCGGCGAGGAGCCGCGCCATGGCGGTCGCGTCGTCGGCATGAGGCGCGCGCAACACCAGCCGCCCGGTCTTGAGCGCGGCAACCGTGCGCTGCGGGAGAACCGCCGTAACAGCCTGCTGCGAGAAGATCGTCATGGCATGGCTCCAAACAAACCGAAAGGGGGAGGCCGGCATCCCGGTCTCCCCCTGTTTCGGAGCCCATTCGGGTCCGCCGGTTCGACTGGATGCCGGCGGACCTCGTTTGATCCACCGTGTTACTGGGCCGCGGCCTCCGTCATCGGAAGTACCGATACGAAGACTCGGCCCTTGGCCTTGGTACGGAACGCAAGGCGACCGTCGATCAGGGCGAACAGCGTATGGTCGCGGCCGACGCCGACGTTGCGGCCGGCGTGCCACTTGGTGCCGCGCTGGCGCGCAATGATGTTGCCGGCAACGACCGCCTCGCCGCCAAAAATCTTGATTCCCAGGCGCTGGCCCGCCGAGTCGCGGCCGTTACGCGAGGAACCGCCTGCCTTCTTGTGAGCCATCGGCTCTTCTCCAAACCTTTCTTGACGATCTTCTACACCGAACTCGTGACAAATGCATCACCGAAATTCGGTTTTTCCTTGCCGCTTCCATGCGGCGCCATGCTTGGCCATGCAGTGAAGCGGTTTCCGCACTCACCCCGATCTATGGGGTCGCCGCGGCCGCGGATTCCTGGGCAGAAGACTCTTGGGCAGAATTTGGCTCGGCCTCAGGCTTCGCCTCGGCCTTGCGGCTCGGTTTCTGGCCTTCGGTGAGAATTTCGGTGATCCGGATCCGGGTGAATTCCTGACGGTGGCCGCGTTTACGCCGCGAATTCTTGCGCCGGCGCTTCTTGAACGCGATGATTTTGGGGCCGCGCGCCTGCTCGACCACCTCGGCCGCGACCGTGGCTCCGGCGACCATTGGCGAGCCAAGCGTCACATTTTCGCCGCCGACCAGCAAAACCTCGCCGAACTCGACGATCTCGCCGGGCTCGCCCTTGATCTTGTCGACATTGAGCACGTCATCGGCGGCGACCCGATATTGCTTGCCGCCGGTTTTGAAGACCGCGAACATCTTTTTCCTCGTGTTCTGTCCCGGCACTCGGATTTGTTGGTCCGGACCGGCTTTTTCCAGTCGATGTCATGGAAGACCGGCAGCGTCGGACAGGCCTTGCGGCCCGCCGACCCGCTGCCGGACCAGCGCCCTTATGGCGGCGGGCTCCATGGCTGTCAAGGAACCGCCCGCCATCGCAACTGTCCCGAATTCACCGCAAAGCGATGTTTCCGATTGGCAGCCACGGCGCAGGCGGGTTAGTGCTTGAACGCTGATCTGCGCGAAGAGCCCCTGAAGGGGAAACCTTACGCGCCGCTCCGGACACTGCCCGATGAGCAACCTGTCGCGGCGAAGCCTGTTCGCTATTGCGCTGCCCGCATTGGCGGCGAGCGCCGCACGCGCGCAAGACGCGGAGGATTATCCGACCCGTCCGGTCACCTTCGTGGTGCCGTTTACCAAAGGCGGCGGCACCAACACCCTGGCGCGGCTCTTCGGCGACAAGCTGCAGGAACGGCTCGGCCAGCCCTTTGTGGTGCAAAATCGGCCCGGCCAGGGCACCGTGATCGCCACCAACTTCGTGGCCAAGTCACCGGCCGACGGCTACACCATCATGATGGCGGTTTCGACGCTCGCCATCGACGCCACGCTGTACAAGAAGCTGCCTTACGACCCGGCGCACGATTTTGCGCTGGTTGCGCTCGTCGCCCGGGTGCCGTTCGTGCTCGTGGTCAGCGCCTCGCTGCCGGTCTACAGCGTCGATGATCTCATCACCCTCGCCAAGCAAAGACCGCTCAGCTACGGCTCCGGCGGAATCGGCGCCTTTCATCACCTCGCCGGCGCATTGTTCGCCAGCAAGACCGGAATCAAGATGACGCACGTGCCGTATCATGGCACGGCACCGGCGCTCAAAGATCTGACCGACGGCTACATCCAGCTGATGTTCACCGATTACGGTCCGGCGCAAGGGCTGATCGCCTCGGGAAAATTGCGTCCGCTCGCCGTGACCACCACGAAGCCCTTGGCTGTGCTGCCCAGCCTCCCGACGCTCGCGGCAGCCGGCGTGCCCGGCTTCAACGTCGAGGCGTGGCAAGGCGTCATTACGCCGGCGAAGGTGCCAAGTGACATTGTGGCCAAGCTCAACGCCACGATCAATGCCATCGTCGCCACACCGGACGTGAGTGGACGGATCAAGGACCTCGGCATGGACCCGGTGGGCACTGGTTCGCCTGCCGAGCTTGCGGCGTTCCTGCAGTCCGAGATCGCGCGCTGGGCAACGATCGTCGAGGCGGCCGGCCTCGCCAAATCGGCGTGAGGCAATTTCGGGGTCCAATCGCGGAGTCCATGGCGGTGCCGCCGTTTGCGCAGACTGAGATCGACCGCCAGCTCCCGGCCGGCGAGCAAGTCTTTCTCGATCACGTCGGCCATTTCGTGCGCGCCGCCGACGCCGCAAGCCGGGCGTTGGCGCGCGCCGGCTTTGCGCCGGCGCCGCCCTCGATCCAGGTGAATCCGGAGGTCGCGGTCGGCACGCGGCTGACCGGCACCGGCAACGTCACCGCCATGTTCGCGCGCGGCTACGTCGAAGTGCTGTTCAAAACCGCCGATACCGTGCTGGGCCGCGAGTTCGATGCGGCGCTTGCCCGCTACCCGGGCGTTCACCTCGCCGCGTTCGCGGTGGCGGATGCGCACAGCGCGCACGAGCGGCTCGCCGCCGACGGCTTCCGCGTCCGGCCGCTGGTCAAGATGCGGCGGCCGGTCGAGACCGAAGCCGGCGACGACGTCGCGGCGTTCACCATCGCTCGGGTCGAGCCGGACGTGATGCCGGAAGGCCGCATCCAGATGCTGACCCATCACACCGAAGCGGCGGTGTGGCAGCCGCGCTGGCTGTCGCATCCGAATTCGGCCATCGGCCTCATCGACGTCGTTATTGCGGTTGCGGATGCGGCGGAAGCGGCCGCGCGCTTTGCCCGCTTCACCGGTCACGCCACCGTATCGGTATCGGGCGGTGCGATGCTGCGTCTCGATCGCGGCGGTGTGCTGTTGGTCACGCGCGAGGCGCTCGCCGAGCTTGCTCCGGAACTTTCGCCGACCGCGCTGCCGTTCATGGCAGGCTATGCGATCGGCGTCCGCTCGTTGGCCGCAGCCGAAGCCGCCATGGAGAGCGGCGACCTCGAATGGCGCGCCTTCGAGGACGGCATCGCAGCCTGTTTTCCGTCCGAGCTCGGCGACGGCGCGTGGTTTTTTGTCGAGGACGCCGCCGCGCTGCCGTGGCGGCAATAAACTATTCGGCAGCGACTTTCGCGCTCTCCGCCGGTACCACTTCCTTGACCGCGCCGCGCCAGCCGTTGTGCGTCAGATCGAAGATGACGCCGTTCGGGTCCTTGTATTTGACCTCGTAGAAGGTGTTCGGATT
>JASHSE010000159.1 GCA_030036975.1 Xanthobacteraceae bacterium
CCAACCATCAAACAACGTGCTAGCCGCAATAACCCTCTCAAGAGCGGCGTGTTCGTTCTCCGTGTACATGTAACCCGGCTCCCGCCGCAGCTCCTTTTCCAGCCAGTAGCGCACACCTTCGTCAAGCCAGTCAGGATCTTTGAGTATTTCGGCTGCACGTGACCGAAATTGAGCCGCTCTCAATTGCGCCTTGGACATGCGCGGCATGCGTTGCTCCGTCAAAAATACCGACGCAACAGAACCGGCTGTGGATAAGATGTGGGTAGGCTGTGAGAATACGGTGATTCGTGAGTGCAATCTAGTACTCGGAATCACGAATAGGATGGAGGGTAGGGTGCAGCCATGTGCTTCAAATGATTCAACATTTTGGCGCGGCCCCGAATCACCAATTTGCGAAAGTGGGTACTAGTGGCCAGAAAGGGCGTTATCGCAAAATGGCATACTCATCCCCTGCCCCAATTGGGCGGCGGATAGCGCCAGGCCACAAAACTTAGGCCGCCCGTGGCTGCACGTCCCGTTCGATGGCAGGCCCGCTTTGCAGCCGCGTCTTTGTCAAATCGTGCATTGCCTGCAGATTGATCCAGAACTCGGCGCTGGTGCCGAAGAAGCGCGCCAGCCGCAATGCGGTGTCAGCAGTCACCGAGCGCTCGCCCTTGACAATAGCACCGATGCGCGTTGCCGGAACACGCAAGGCTAACGCGAGCGCATTGATAGAAAGGCCGAGGGGCTTTAGAAACTCCTCGCTCAACACTTCTCCAGGATGTGTCGTCACGCGATTGGGCGTTGCAACACCTCTAGTGATAGTCGACGATTTCGACATTCGCCGGACCCTCCTTGGTCCATACGAAGCAGATGCGCCATTGATCGTTGATCCGGATCGAATGCTGCCCGCGACGATCTGCGGAAAGAGCCTCCAGCCTGTTTGCCGGCGGTCTACGCAAATCGTTGAGGTCACGCGCGTGATGCAGCATGTCGAGCTTCCGTAACGCCTGCTTTTCAATGCTGCTAAAGCGCTTTACGAACTCGCCCATCCACAGCAACTCCGTGGAGCGGTCGCGAAACGATCGGATCATGGGGTCATGTAATACCAGCTGCGTGCTACGTCAAGCGTAATACGGGTCTCGGATGGCCGATGGGTGGGACCCGCGTGCCCGTGCGAAGCTTTACCGCCGCCCCTACCCCCGTCATAACCCTGCGTATGGACCTCGCGGAAGCACTGCCGCAGACGATCGACGCGCCGTCCGGTCCCGAAACCGGCGGCACGCTGACGATCGATCTTGCCGCCATCGAGGCGAACTGGCGCACGCTGTGCCGCGAAATTCGCACCGCCGAATGCGCCGCCGTGGTCAAGGCCAACGGCTATGGGCTCGGCCTCGAAGCGGTCGTCGGCAAGCTCGCTGCGGCCGGCTGCAAAACCTTTTTTGTCGCCGATCTCGCCGAAGCGCGCCGGCTGCGCGCGGTGGCGCGCGACGCCGTGATCTACGTGCTCAGCGGTTTTCTCCCCGAAAGCGGCGCGGCGTTCATCAACATCGCCGCGCGGCCGGTGATCAACAGTATGACCGAGCTTGCCGAGTGGGACGCGTTCGTCGCCCAGCGCAACTGGCGCGGCGGTGCGGCGCTGCACGTCGACACCGGCATGAACCGGCTCGGCATTCCGCCTGAAGAAGCAGCCGCCTTGGCGCCGCGGGCGCAGACCGAAAACCACGGCATCACGCTCCTGATGAGCCATTTGGCCTGCGCCGAAACTCCCGCCCACCCACTCAACGCGGTGCAGATCCACGCCTTCATCGAGATGCGCGCGCTGTTCCGCGGCATTCCTGCTTCACTGGCGAATTCCTCAGGCATTTTTCTCGGCGATGCGGCGCATTGCGACCTAGCGCGGCCGGGCGCGGCGCTGTACGGCGTCAACCCGACCCCGGGCCGTCCCAATCCGATGCAGGCGGTGGTTGAGCTGACCGGCCGCATCCTGCAGATCCGCAATGTCGAAAAGGGCGCCGCGGTGGGCTATGGCGCGACCTGGACGGCAAAGCGCGCCGCACGCATTGCGGTGGCGGCGCTCGGCTATGCCGACGGCGTACCGCGCGCCGCGAGCGGCGCGGATCGCGGCCAGCCGGGCATCGCTTATGTCGCCGGCAAAAGCTGTCCGATCGTCGGACGCATTTCCATGGATTTGATCTGCCTCGACATCAGCGATCTGCCCGACGGCGTCGTCCGTCGCGGCGATGCGGCAACGTTTATTGGTGAAGGCATTTCGATCGACGATGTCGCTGCGGTGGCGGGTACGATCGGCTATGAGGTGCTCACGCATCTTGGCCCGCGCTGCCATAGAATCTATCGAGGCGCCTGAGGCGGCGGCGGACGAGACACCAAAATGGCCGCTCGCTCCCAAAATTTTGTCTGCCAAAGCTGCGGCGCCGCCTCGGCGCGCTGGGCGGGCCGCTGCGAGGCGTGCGGCGCCTGGAACACGCTGGTCGAGGAAGGCGACGTTGCCGCGGCGCGGCGGCCGTCGCGCAAGGGCCGGCCGTTCGCCGTCGCACCGCTCAAGGGCGAAACCCATGAAGCGCCACGGCTTGCATCAGGCATTGCCGAGTTCGACCGCGTGACCGGGGGCGGTCTGGTGCGCGGCTCGGTGCTGCTCCTTGGCGGCGATCCGGGCATCGGCAAATCGACGCTGCTGATCGAGGTCGCCGCCGCCATGGCGCGCCGCGGCCAGCGCGCCGTCTACATTTCCGGCGAAGAGGCGGTCGCGCAGGTGCGGCTGCGCGCCGAGCGGCTCGGGCTTGCCGATGCGGCCGTCGATGTTGCGGCGGAAACGTCGGTCGAAGACATCGTGGCGACGCTGTCCCATGGCGCGCCGCCGCGTCTTGTCGTCATCGATTCGATTCAGACGATGTGGACGCAGACCGTCGAGGCGG
>JASHSE010000160.1 GCA_030036975.1 Xanthobacteraceae bacterium
TCTGCACCACGTTGCGATTGTCGTCGAAGCTGAGCGGTCCGCGCGGCGCGTCGACATGCAGCGCCGCCATCTTGGCGATGAACACTTCCGCGCCGGGCCACTTGCCGCCGGTCTGCCGCATCACGTCGTCGATCATCATCGCGGTCGTGTAGTTGCTCTCGGAGAAATACGACGGCACCTTGCCGTATTTCGAGCGATAGCTCTTGACGAACGCCTCGTTGGCCGGCGTCTGCAGCGCGGCGCTATACTGCTCGGCCGAGACGTCGCCGATCACCTCGTCGCCCATGAACGGCAGCGAGGCCTCGTCGTAGCTCACGCTGCCGCCGAGGATCGGCTTGGCGTAGCCGGAATTGCGCAGCTGCTTGGGAAATTGCAGCGTCATCGGCCCGACCATCAGCGAAAACAGCGCATCGGCGTCGGACTTGATGGTCGGAATATAGGGGCCGAAATCCTTGGTGCCGATCGGCGGCCAGATTTTCTGAATGATCTTGCCGCCGCAGCCCTCGAACGCCTTCTGGAAGCCGCCGACCGACTCGTAGCCGAACGCATAGTCGGCGGCGATGGCGGCGACCTTCTTGTAGCCCTGGTCGCAGGCCCATTGGCCGAACGGATGCATGGGCTGCGAGCTGGTCCAACTTTCGCGTATGAAATACGGGTACTTGCCGATCTGCCGCTGCGTCAGATCGTCCGCCGCCGTCACCGAGGAGATATAGACGGTCTTCAGTTCGGTCGAGACCGGCGCCAGTGCGTAGCCCTCGGTGGCGAGCACGCCGCCGACGATCATCTGCACGTGGTTTTCCAGGATGAGCTTGCGCGCCTTGGTGACGGCGAGATCGGGCTTGCCCTGGCTGTCCTCGATGATCGGAACGACCTTCATCCCGGCGAAGGTGCTGTGGGTCTGGTCCAGATACATCTTGAAGCCGTTGGTCATGTCGGCGCCGACCTGGGCGAAGATGCCGGTCACCGGCGCGATGATGCCGATGCGCAGCTCCTGTTGTTGCGCCGCCGCCGGCAGCAGCCGCAGCGCCAGCGCGGCGGCGGCGGCACACGCGAACAGCGCGGTCCGGCGCGCCAACTTGCTCGGCAACTTGCTGGTCATGACTGTCACTCCCTCGATTTTTTTGATCGCCATTTCTCGCGTTTTTTATCCGGCCCGGCCTGCCGGCGCGGGCATCGCCACGCCTTTAGCCGCGGCGGCGGCGGATGCCGCGCGCCACTCGCGCAGCCGCTGCGGGATGCTCATCAAGCCGCCCGGCAGATAGAGGATGACGAGGACGTAGATGCCGCCGAGCACGTACTGCCACCAATGCACCAGCGTGCTCAGATATTCGCGTATGAAAAAAACGACCGCGGCGCCGATCACGCCGCCGATCAAAGTCCCGGCCCCGCCCAGCACCGCCATCAACAGCGCATCGACCGAGGTGGTCAGCACCACGTCGTCGGTCGAAACGATGCCGGAGGTGTGCACCCACAACACCCCGGAAAGCCCGCCGAACGCGCCGGCGATGATGAAGGCGAGATATTTGTGCAGCCAGGTGTTGTAGCCCAGAACCTTCATGCGCAGTTCGCGCTCGCGAATGCCGACCAGGCTGCGGCCGAACGGCGACCGCACCAACGTATAGAGGACCACAAGCGACAGCGCGAACAGCGCGAACACCAGATAGAAGAACGTCACCTCATGGCTCAGGTCGATGCCGAAAAATCGCGGGCGCTGCGACAGATTGATGCCGTTGTCGCCGCCGGTGAGCGAGTTCCAGCGGTAGGCGAGCCCCCACACGCATTGCCCCAGCGCCAGCGTGATCATCAGAAAATAGACGCCGCTGGCGCGCATCGCGAGCAGGCCGAACAGCGCCGCGAGCGCCGCGCCGCCGAGCATAGCGAGCGCCACCACCAGCCAGAAATCGTCGCCAAGCCCGATATGATAGCGGGTCGCCAGAATCGCGGTGAGATAAGCGCCGATGCCGAGGTATGCCGCCTGGCCCATCGAGGCGAGACCGGTGAAGCCGAGCAACAGATCGACGCTCATCACCAGGATGGAAAAGGCGAAAGCGCGCGTTGCCAGCAAAATGATGAACGAACTGGTATGCGGCACGATCAATGCGACCGCCGCCAGCACGGCGGCAACGGTGGCGATTTTGGTCCGCGCCCGGCTCATGCTCATTCGCGCCCGAACAAGCCGGTCGGCCGTATCGCGAGAATGAGCGCCATCGGCGCGTACAGCGTGAAGTAGGAGACTTCCGGAAACAGCGCCTTGCCGAAATTGTCGGCGAGCCCGACGATGAGCGCGCCGATCGCCGCGCCGCCGAGACTGCCCATGCCGCCGATGATCACCACTGCGAACGCAATCGGCAGCATCTCGAAATCGAGCCCCGGATAGACGCCCAAGAAGGCGCCGCCGATGACGCCGCCGATTGCCGCCAGCAAGGCGCCGAGCGCGAAGATCAAGGTCGAGATCAATGACGTGTTGATGCCGACCCCGCGCGCCATCTGGGCGTCGTCGACGGTGGCGCGGATGGTGGCGCCGAGCCGCGTCTTTTCCATCGTGAGCCACAGCACGAGCCCGACCGCCAAGGCGACGCCGATCATGAAAATCCGGTACACCGGCAGGTGCAGGCCGCCGACCACGATGCTGCCGCTCAATGCGGCGGGCGGATCGATGTCGAACGGATTGCCGCTCCAGATGTCGAGCGCCGCCTGCTGGAACAGAAAGGCGAAGCCGACCGTCAGCAAAACCTGCCGCAGCGGATCGAAGCCCAGCGGCCGCAGGAACACCCGCTCCATGACCAGGCCGATGAGCGCGATGGCGATGGCCGCGGCCGGTATCGCCAAGACCCAGGAGCCGGTGCTCCAGATCACCGAGAGCGCCACGTAGCCGCCGAGTAGAAAATACGAGCCATGCGCCAGGTTGACGATGCGCATGACGCCGAAAATCAGCGACAGTCCGCTGCCGACCAGGAACAGGAGCGCGCCGTAGGACAGGCCGTTAAAGGTTTGGATCAGCCAGAACTGCGCATTCACGAGCCTGTCCCCTCGCCGGCGCCGGCGGGGGTCAGCTTAGCGCAGCCCCGCCGCCCCTGACCATGGCCGCAATGCCGCATTGGCGGGCGGGGCTCGACCGCAGCCCGGTCTACTTTGCTGACTTATATGCGTCACCCTGTAGCGAGCGTAGCCCGGATCGAGTGAAACGAAATCCGGGTCCAGCCTCGCCGTCCAGGCCGGATTTCGCTGCCGCTCAATCCGGGCTACGCTGGCTTGCCCCGGGTCAGTTGGTTGGTGCCGCTAAATTTGACAGTTGCTGTACGCCGATATTCGATGCGACCGAGGAAAGCGTGTCCAGAGCAAAAAGGTGATGAAGGCGAAGGACTGCGACCAGATGCACGGGTTCGCATCTTCCGGAAAGCCCGGAAAACCACTACCATCCCGCCAGATTAGGGGATTGATCTGGGGGATCCCGGGGGTTTTGTGGAAGTAATGAAGACGACAAAGGAGGAAATCATGACCGTGAAATGGACCACGCTGGCCGGCCTGTCGGCGGCCGGACTCGTCGTCGCGGGCGGGCTCGCGCTTGCCGCCGGCCAATATGGCCCGGGCACCAGCGCCACGGAAATCACCATCGGCAATACCAATCCCTATAGCGGACCGGCATCGAGTTACGGCGTCATCGGCAAATCGATTGCCGCATACTTCGCCATGGTCAACGACCATGGCGGCATCAACGGTCGTAAGATCAACTTCATCAGCCGCGACGACGGCTACAGCCCGCCGAAGACGGTCGAAGAGGTGCGCCAGTTGGTCGAGCAGGACCATGTGGCCTTCCTGTTCCAAACGCTCGGAACGCCGCCCAACTCGGCGATCCAGGGCTACCTCAACGACCATAAGGTGCCGCAGCTGTTCGTCGCCACCGGCGCCGCCAAGTGGAACGATCCGAAGCACTTCCCATGGACCATCGGCTGGCAGCCGAGCTATCAGATCGAAGCGCACATCTATGCCAACTACATCCTGGCGCACATACCGAACGCCAAGATCGCCGTGCTCTATCAGAATGACGATTTCGGCAAGGATTACCTGACCGGCTTGCGCGAAGGTCTGGGCGCCAAAGCCGACAAGATGATCGTCGCCACGCAGTCCTATGAGACCACCGATCCGACCGTCGATTCGCAGATCGTTGCGTTACAGGCAAGCGGCGCCAACGTCTTGCTAACTGCGGCCATTCCGAAGTTCGCCGCCCAGGCGATCCGCAAGGTCTACGACATCGGCTGGAAACCGACGCATTTCCTTTCGAACGTTTCGGCGTCGGTCAAAGCGGCCCTGCAGCCGGCCGGACTTGATAAGGCGGTAGGCATCATTACCTCGGCATACCTGAAAGAGCCGACCGATCCGCAGTGGCAAAACACGCCCGAATACAAGGC
>JASHSE010000161.1 GCA_030036975.1 Xanthobacteraceae bacterium
CGAGTTCATCAGTCACGCCGGCCGCGGCGACAGTCCGTTCGTCGCCATCCCGGTGTTTCCGTCGCGCGTGTTCCGGCACGGCTACATGTTCGTCAACAGGCGTGTCGGCATCGCCGTGCCAAAGGATTTGGCCGGCCGCCGCATCGGCGTGCCGCTCTACACCCAGACCGCGGCGATCTGGCAGCGCGGCCATCTGATGCACCAGTTCGGCGTCGATTTGTCCGCCGTGCGGTGGGTGCAGGGCGCGGTCGAGAGCGACGGCAGCCACGGCAACCCGCACGCGCTGCCGCTCTTGCGCCCCGTCGCCGTCGAGCAGAACCGCAGCGGCCGGCCGCTCGGCGAGCTGCTCGCCGCGGGCGAGATCGACGCCTATCTCGGCTCGCGCAAGCCGCCGTCGTTCGGCGTCCACCCCGATGTGGTGCGCCTTTTGCCGAACTATCACGCGCTGGAGCGTGAACTGTTCGAGCGTGAGCGCATCTTCCCGATCATGCATCTCGTCGCGATCCGGCGCGCGCTGTACGAGCGGCATCCCTGGATCGCCAACAGCCTGTATGCCGCCTTCGTCGAAGCAAAGCGCATCGCGCGGGCGCGGCTGCGCTATGCCGGCTCGCTCTACGCCATGCTGCCGTGGCTGCAGGACGAGATCGAGGAGATCGACCGAGTGTTTCCCGGCGGCGATCCATTTGCGTACGGCCTCGAGCCGAACCGGCCGACGCTCGAAGCGCTGCTGCGCTACATGGTCGAGCAGCACTTTATCGCCAAGTCGATTTCGCTCGAAGCGCTATTTGTGCCGCTGCCGGGCGCCAATGAGAATTAATCGCGATGACACGCCGTCATTGCGAGGTTTGACGCGGCGCCAAGCGTTGGCTGGACGCGTCCGGTCAGCATCGTTGTTCCGTATGCGGCGGGCGCTCATGGTGGTCCGTCGATCAGTGTGAGGCCAGCGCAGGCGCTTCGGGGGCAGGGCCGGACGTTTGGCTCACGATTTCGGGTGCCGCGCGCAGCGCTTTGAGCGGATTGACCAAGCCGGCGCCGAACTGCGGGTTGATGCCTTGGGCCCCGAGGTGCTTGGCGGTGTCGACCAGAATGGCGCGAATGTCCTCCGGCGTGCGCGACGGACCCTCCGCCAGCAACAAGGCCGCGACGCCGCTGACATGGGCGGTCGCAACCGAGGTGCCGGTCGTGAGCTCGACGCCGCCCTCGGGCGCCGGCACCAGAACATTCACGCCCGGCGCCGCGACCGCCACATAGGAGCCCTGGTTGGCGCCGCTGAACAGGCGGTCGTGCTCGTCGGTCGCGGTGACGGCCATGACGTTCGGATCGGCGCCGGGATAAAGCGGCGGCGAGTTGGCTCCGGCATTGCCGGCAGCCGCCACGATCAGGATGCCCTTCTCGCGGGCGACCTGGAGTTCCTGGGCCAGCGCCGGATCCTGCGGTCCGGCAAAGCTCATGTTGATGATCTTGGCGCCGTGTTGGATCGCGTAGTCGACGCCGCGGATGATGTTCGCCGACGTCGCTTGCGGCGTTCCGCTGCTGCCGGTGCCGAAGGCGCAGATCGCCAGGATCTTGGCGTCGGGGGCCACCCCGACGAGCCCGACATGCGAGGCGATGGCGCCGGCCATGCCGGTGCCATGAGCGTCAGGCGGCGCGTCGGCGCCGCAGCCGGCATCGTAAGTGTCGACGATGCGGCCGGCGAAGTCGGGTTGTTTGATGTCGACGCGCGAGTCGATCAAGGCGATGACGATATCGTCGCCCTTGGTGATGCGGTGCGCGGCGTTGAGGTGCAATTTGGCGACGACGTATTGCGTCGGATCGCCGGCGTCCATGGCGGCGCCGCCCTGTTCCGCGCCCTGAACTTTGCTCCCCATTTGGGTCAGCCCGTAGGTGTAGTTTGGCTGCGCCGAGGCGTCGAGCCCGGCGCCATCGATCTGGCGGATCACGTCGGCGACCGGCTGCCCGTTATTGATGCGCAACGTATAGACGGTGCGGCGCAGCGCGCCGATCGTTTGCTGCGCCGCAATGGTGAGACCGAAGCGTCGGGCGATGGCAGCGACGTCTTGCGGCGTCTGGTTGCCGCCGAATTGCAAGACGAGTTCATGGGGCCGGAAGCGCGCTTCGCCGGTCGGCGGCAGGCCCGAGCCGGGCGGCAGCGGCATGACGCGCATGTCGATCAAACGCGTGCCCGGCGGCGCGCCGTTGCCGCCCCTGCCGCGGTTGGCGAGACTGCCGATGCGGGCGTTGCCGTTGCCGGCAAACGGGCGCGAGCGCATTTGAGCCGACAGCCCGGAAAAAGCACGCCCCATGTTTGGCGTGCGCGCCAGTCCGGTCCGCAGCCCCGGCGGCATCATGGCTTGACGTGATCGTAGACCAAATGGGCCGCCGTTCGGGCCGCGTGAGAAGGCAGCGGCGGGGCCGCGCATTTGCGGGCCGAACTGAGGCCGGCCGTTCGCCATGCCGCTGCCGGGCCGCTGGTTGTTTCCCGGCCCCATGCGACGCCCGAAACGTTGCTGCAGGAACGGACGCCTCGCCATGCCAGGCAGACGCGGCGCACCACGTTGATGCTGCTGCGCGACCCGTTTGGCCGGCGCCTTGCCTTGCCGCGGCTCGGCGCCGGCGGTGGTGCAAACAACAACGGCTATGCTGAGCAGACCGACGACGAGCAGTCCGCGCCTGTTCCACAATGGGGTTGGCATCGCGATCCCACGCTCTCAAGCGGCTTCCAAGTCCCCAGCCATGCTACCACTCAGAATGCGGCCGAATCTAGGTTTTGGCGGGAATAAACAAATAAGCTCACGCGCCGGATGCAATTTTCAGTTGGATTAAAGCAGTGCCGAGTGTGGCGCTGCCCGCTATTTCGCCGCCACGCCGTCGGCCAGCATGCCGGCGACGGTCTTGATCTCGTTGCGCGCGTATTGCGGCAGGCCGGCGCTGATCGAATTGCCGGAATTGAACGACGAGCGGCCCATCAGCACCTCGGCCGGCACCAGGTTGCGCAGCACCGGCACCTTCTCGAAGTCCTTCTTCTTGTCGAACACGCTGGCGTCGATCGCCAACGTCATGAATGCGGTGACGACGGTCTTGCCCGGATCGGCCGGGTCGTTCTGAAACACGGCGAGGAATTTGCCGAATTTCATGATCTGGTTGACGTGGAAGATGTCCTGTTCGAGCACGCCGGCGACCGGCGTGTCGAGGCTGGTCAATTGCCGCAAGCCCGCGTCGTCGATCTCGCTCGGGGCGAGCGCCGAGAACTCGCTCTGGAAGTCGATGTGGTCGGAAATCTTCTTGGCGGTCTCGCGCAGCTTGTTGACCAGCATGATGCCGAGCGGGATCTTGCCCTCGAGCGTGTAGGTCGACTGGATGCAGATCGAGGTGGTCCGCCCCGTGCACCATTGGCGGTCCGGATTCTGATTGCCGGCGCCCGCCTCGCCGGTGAACGGCGCCACGTCGGCTGCATTGATCTCGTTGTGCTTGATCGCCGGATCGATGCGCTGCAAAAACCCGATCGTCACGTCATGGGGCAGATCGAGGCTTGCGGGGGCGCGGTCGAGAGCGAACCGCGCCTGCGCCACGTACATGTAGAGCTTCTGCACGACCGGCTTCGGCGCGTTGCTGCCGGTCTTGCCGGTTTCCGTCTTGCTAGTGTCCGCCTTGCCGGTATCGCTGTTGCCGCCCTGCGTTTTGGTGACGGTCGGCTCGGTATAGGACGGAAACAGCGCCAGAAATTTTTTCTCGGTGGGATGTTTGACCGCCCAATCGGCAAACGGCACCAGGTCGAGGTTGGCGGCCGCGGCAGCGTCCGGCTTGTCGCTGAACGCGATGGTCGACGGTTTGAGCTGCGCCACGGCGACGTTGCGCGCCGAGGCGACGTCCTCGATCTGGAAGGGCGCAGCGCCGGCGGCAGAGCACAGGCCGAGCAGCGCACACAGGACGGCGATGGGCCTGATCATCATTGGTAGGCGGGGTTGCTGCTCCACGGCGTATAGAAGCCGCGCGCCGACGGCGGCGGGGCCTGCTGCTGCGGCTGCTGCTGCGGCCGGGCTTGATAGAACGGATTGCCCCAATTGCCAAATAAGCCGCGGGCGAACGGCTGTGGCGGCGGCGGCTGTGGCGGGGCGACCTGCCAGCCGCCGTTGCCATAATAGGAACGTCCCTGATAGGGGCTGCCATAGCCGTAAGAATAGCCGTACTCGCCGTTCGGCCCTTCGCCGGTGTCCTCGCCCCGCAGGTCGGCCTCTTCGCGCGACAGCATGTGGTACTGCGTGTCGGCGATCCGGCCGTCGGGCCCGATCCGGAAATGCTCGATGAATGCGCCGCGTCCACCGCCACGCTCGGGCGTGCCGCTGTAATAGTCGATCGGCAGATCGACCAGTTGCCGCTGCGCCTCGGGCGAGGGGCCGGCGAGCGGCGCCTTGGGCGCGATATCGTCGGCCCATACGTCGTTGATGATCGGCTGGAAGATCGGCAGCGCCACCCGGGCGCCGTCCACCCCGCCGAGCGAGCGCTTTTTGCCGTTACCATTATCGTAGCCGACCCACACCGCGACCGTCACGTCGTTGGTGAAGCCGACGAACCAGCCATCGACCGAATCCTCGGTGGTTCCGGTCTTGCCGGCGACGTAGGGCGACAGCGACGCGATCGCCCGCGCGGTGCCGCGCGCGACCACGCCCTGCAGCATGGTCTTGAGCTGGTAGAAGCTGGCGCGGTCGGCGGCGCCGATCATCGGAAACAGCGGTACCTTCGGGTATTCGTAAACGACGTGTCCGTTACTCTCGATCGAATCGATGGCGTGCGGCTGCGGCCGCATGCCTTCGTTGGCGATCGCCGCGTAGAACGCGGCGAGGTCGATCATGCGCACCGGCTGCGCGCCGAGGATGAACGGATAATAGCGGACGCAGTCCGGGTAGATTTTCGCCGCCACCGCGGTGGCGCAGATGTCGTCCAGGCTCTTTTCCGGGTCGGCGTCGATGCCGCCGTCGAGCAGGTGCGCGGTGACGAGGTTCACCGAATTTTCCAAGCCGCGCCGCAACGTGAAGACGCCGCCCGAATAGTAGCCGGCATTGCGCGGCGACCAATAATCCTCCTCGCGTTCCGATCCATTGGCGATGATGCCGGAATTGTCGTCGATCGGCGGCAACGTGATCGGATCGTCAGGCACCAGCGTATTGGGCTGCAGGCCTTTCTGCAGCGCGGTGAGATAGGTGACCGGCTTGATCGCCGATCCGGGTTGGCGTTCGGTCTGCCAGGTGCGATTGAGCTGGCTCAAGGGATACGAAAAGCTTCCGGTCATCGCCAGAATGCGGCCGGTCTTGTTCTGCAGAACGAGCGCCGCGCCCTGCACATTGGGGCGGACGCGGATTTCGGCGCGGGCAGGCGGCAGCGCATTCGATGTCTCGTTTTCGCCCTTCCTGGTCCGGAAAGTCCGCGCTTTGCCCTCGATTACATTGACATAGATCACGTCGTAGGGGCTCAGCGCGCGGCGGATTTGCGTCGTGTAGGTGGTCAGTGGCGCGACGCGGCCGTCGGGCAGGCCGACCTCGATCGCGCCTTCGCCGCGCCGGCCGCCTTTGCTCAGCACCACGGCCGGCGTCCAATGCACGTCGTAGAGCGGCAGGTGCACCGCGAGCAGCGCCTGCTGCCAAGCCGGCTTGCCGCCATCCTTGTTATTTGCGCCGTTGTTATTTGCACCGTTGAGCTTCTGCACGGCGTCCGCGATATTGGCTTCAGGGCCGCGGAATTGCATGCGGCCCATCGAGATTTCGTATTTGGCCAAGCCTTCCTGCAATGCGGCTTCGGTCTGGCGTTGCAGTTCGGCGTTGATGGTCGAATGCACGGTGTAGGAATCGGCCGTCAGACTGTCGACGCCGTCCGCCTTCGCCTCACGGCCTAGAAAGTCGACGAACTGAAAGCCGCTGTCGCGGTGCGGCGGCGCGAACGCGATGGGTTTTGGCGGCGAGGCAAGCGCCTGATCCTTTTGCTCGGCGGTGATGTAGCCGTCGTCCTTCATGCGGTCGAGCACGTAGGTGAGCCGCTCCCTGGCGCGGTCGGGATGGCGATCGGGGTTATAATAGCTCGGGCCCTTGAGCAGGCCCGCCAGCATGGCGCCTTCTGCGACCGTCAGATCCTTTGCCGACTTGCCGAAATAGCTGCGCGCCGCCATCTCGATGCCCCACGAACCGCGGCCGAGATAGGCGGTGTTGAGATAGAGCTGCAGGATGTCATTCTTGCTCATCGTGTTTTCCAGCCGCGACGCCACGATCATCTCGCGGATCTTGCGCTGGTAGGTCACGTCATCGCCGACCAAGAGGTTCTTCACCACCTGCTGGGTGATGGTCGAGCCGCCCTGCGGCCGTCCCGGATTGGCGAGATTGCCGATGAAGGCGCGGATGATGCCGTGCTCGTCGATGCCGTGATGCTGATAGAAGTGCTGGTCCTCGGCGGCGATGAACGCCTTCTGCACCACGTCAGGCACGTCGGACAGCGCCACCCAGACGCGCCGGTTGCCGGGCTGGAAGACGTCGGCGAAATGGTGGCCGGCGCCGTCGAGTACCTCGCTCATGGCCGGCAGCTTCTTGCCCTTCAGCTGCGTCGGATCGGGCAGGTCGGCCGCGGCATCGTTGAAGAAATCGACGACCTTGCCGAGATCGACGACCGGCTTGTCGATCGGCTCGTTCTTGCAGAATTGGTGATAGGCGGTGTTCAGATCGGCAAAGTTGATGCCGTGAAAGACTTCGGCGTTGGCACCGACCGCCTTGGGATCGTCGAGCGCGGTGGTGATGAGTTCGTCGAGGTTGATCGATTCGATGTCGAAGGCATGACGCATGTGGGCGCAGCCGTCGCGCAGAATTTGCACTACCGCGGCCTGATCGGCGACCGGATCGAAATGCGTCTTCACCGCCTTCGGCTGGGTCATGACCTCGCTGAGCGCCAGCGCGGTCGCAAAAATCTTGACGAGGATCGGGTCCATCGGGCGGTCGGGCTGGTTGGAGGGGGCGGCGGCTTATGGTGAACGGGGAATATAGCCATCCGATCCTTACAAAAGGACTTTTTTTGGGGTGACGCGACACCTTCCGTCTCGCCAGGGAGCGCGGCGCCATTGGATTGCCGGAAGATGACCAAAACCCACGAATGTCGCATGACCGTGGCGGACATCGGCAGCCGCGCCAGCATCAGTCAATGTCGGCCAATCACGGCTTCGCCGCACTAAGCGCATCGAAATGCCGGGATTGCTGCAGCCAGGCGAGGAGCGCGAGCGCCGGCAGGCCGGCCAGCGCACAGATCGCGAAAAACCAGGCCCAGCCGGTCACGGCGGCAAGAAAACCGGCGCCGGAGGACATATAAGTGCGGCCGAAGGCCGCGAGCGCGGTCAGAAGCGCAAATTGCGTCGCGGTGTGCAGCGGATTGCGGCACAGCGCCGACAGATAGGCGATGAAGATCACGGTGCCGATGGCGCTGGTGAAGTTCTCGACCGTAATGGCAAAGCTCAGCCATGCGGCATTGAGCCCGACGACGGCTTGCCAGGAAAAAGCGAGATTGGCCGACGCTTGCAGCACGCCGCCGATGAGCAGGCTTTGCGGCAGCGAGCAGGCGCGCGCGACAAAACCTCCGGCAAAGCCGCCGATCAGCGTCGCCGCGAGTCCGAGCCCCTTGATGATCGCCGCGTATTCGTTGCGCGAAAAGCCGAGATCGATGACGAACGGCGCGGTCAGCGCTCCCGACAGCGCGTCGGTGAATTTGTAGAGCACCACGAAGGCGAGCGCCACGAACGCCATGTCGCGCGATAGAAACTCGGCGAAGGCGCCGACTGCCGCCGCGATGACGCGGCCGAGCGTGTGCTCGCGTGCATGGACCGCGTCGGCCTGTCGCGATTGCGCCGGCTCGGTCGCCCCAAGCGTGGTCGCGATGCCGACCAGGACGAGCGCCGCCATGATCGCATAGCCGGCGCTCCACGCGGCGTGCTGGGCGAGGCCGGAATGTTGCAGGCCGCTGACCAGGAACAGCGCGCCGGCAGTCGAAGCGAGCATGCCGACACGGTAAGCCGCGACATAGGAGGCCATGCCGGCGGCCTGCTCGCTCTCGTCGAGGCTTTCGACGCGAAAGGCGTCGATCACGATGTCCTGGGTCGCCGAGGCTGCGGCGACCAGGAGCGCGCCTAGCGCGACCAAGAACGCCGACTGCGCTGGATCGCAGGCGCCGAGCAACAGGATCGCGGCGATCAACAACAGCTGCGAGGCCAACAGCCAGCCGCGCCGCCGGCCGAAGCGTCGC
>JASHSE010000162.1 GCA_030036975.1 Xanthobacteraceae bacterium
GTTGCTTATTCCTGCGCTGTGGGCGCTGCGTTACATCGCGGCCGGCGAAATCGATCCGGAACGCGCCCATGGCGCACCGCCGCGCGAGCGCCGCAAGCCGCCGATCCGGCCGGGCGAACTCATGCAGAACCGGCCGCTTTTGATTTTTGCCGGCTGCCTGCTTTTGTTTCATCTCGGCAACGCCGCCATGCTGCCGCTGATGGGCAGCGTGCTGACCATGCGCTCGGCCCGCTGGGCGACCGTATTGATCGCGGCCTGCATCGTCGTGCCGCAGATCGTGGTGGCGGCGCTGTCGCCGTGGGTCGGCGAGCGCGCCCAGGCCTGGGGGCGCCGGCCGCTCCTGCTCATCGGCTTCGCCGCCTTGCCGCTGCGCGGCCTTTTGTTCGCCATCGTCGGCAACCCGCTGCTGCTCGTCGCCGTGCAGCTGCTCGACGGCGTGACGGCCGCGGTGTTCGCCGTCATGGTGCCGCTCGTCGTCGCTGATCTGACCCGCAACACCGGGCATTTCAATCTCGGCCAGGGCATCGTCGGCACGTTCGTCGGGATCGGCGCCTCGATCAGCGCGACGCTCGCCGGCCTCATCAGCGACCGCTTCGGCAGCCCGTGGGCGTTCGCGGGGCTAGCGATAATCGCGTTGGCGGGCTTCGCTGCCGTATGCCTGCTGATGCCGGAGACGCGGCCGGCGGCGGAGCAGGAAGAGGAGGCAGATTGATCGTGACGGCGGTCACGTGAAACCCGTCATCCTCCGCGAAAGCTTTTCGCGGATGATGACGGGAAAATCGGCCGCTACAGCGCGGGCGCGTCGTCGGCGACCAGGCGCAGCGGCGGCGCAATCCGCTCGGCGAGGCTGCGGTAGATCGCAAGATAATTTTGCGCCATGCGGCGGGCGGTAAAGCGCTTTTCGAATTCCTTGCGGATTTTTTCGCGCGACAGCTGAGCGAGCCGGTCGACCGCGCCGATCGCGCCCTCCACATCCTCGACCACAAAGCCGGTAACGCTGTCTTCGACGATTTCCGGCACCGAGCCGCGATTGAACGCGATGACCGGCGCGCCGCAGGCCATGGCTTCGATCATCACCAGACCGAACGGCTCCGGCCAATCGATCGGCACCAAGAGCGCAACGGCGCCGCTCAAGAACTCCGATTTATCCTTGTCGCTGATCTCGCCGATATACTCGGCTTTGGTCTCCTTGATCATTGGATGTATCTGCTCATCAAAATATTCGCGATCGACTCTGTCGACCTTGGCGGCGATCTTGAACGGCATGCCGCAATGCTGCGCGATGCGGATCGCGCGATCGACGCCCTTTTCGGGTGCGATGCGGCCCAGGAAGGCGAAGTACGACGGCTTCACCGGCCGCGGCGTCAACAGCCGCTCCGGCAAGCCGTGGTGGACGGTGCTGACCCAATGCGCCTGCGGCAAGGGCCGCCGCTGCGAATTGGAAATCGAGACCACCGGAACGTGGCAGAACGCATCGAATACCGGCTGGTGCTCCGGCAAATCGAGCCTGCCGTGCAGCGTGGTGACGAACGGCGTGGACTGCCGCGAGAACAGCGAGAACGGATAATAGTCGAGGTGGAAGTGCAGGAAATCGAAATCGCCGGCGCGCCGGTACACCCGTTCGAGCATCAACATGTGCAGCGCATTGGGATCACGCACCGCGCCGTCGAGCCGGAGCGCCCGCGGCCACACCGCATCGAGTCGGGCCGCGGTCACCGAATCGCCGCTGGCGTACAGCGTCACTTCATGGCCGAGCGCAATCAGCTCTTCGGTGAGCCACGACACCACCCGTTCGGTACCGCCATAAAGCTTCGGCGGGATCGCTTCAGTCAACGGCGCAACTTGAGCGATATGCATCTATCGACCTTCCTGATGTTGTGAGAGCCCACCACCCGCGATCCGCCGACACGAAGAACACAACGCCCAACATGGGCTTTTTTTCAGCCAGGCCAAGCAATCGATCAAGAAACTTATTTTTCGCCGGCCATGGAACTTTCGCGCCGTTTCGGCGTCGATAATCTCGTCCGCCAGTCAGGAAGCAATCGCATCCCGCCGTCCGCCGCCCGTTGCAGGTCCAATGGTCCGCAAGGCCATCAGTTGGGAGCGTCCCGGATCGATGGAGGAGTTGGCGATGGGTTCGGTTGCCCCCTGACGATCACAACGCAGAGCCGCCGCCTCGGGCGGAGACTTTTCGTCATTCCGGCGTTGTGATGGCAGGGCAGGACCCCCGCGACACCGCGGATCAACGCAAGCGCAAGGGAGACCGAACACGCATGGCCGATCTTTGCACTTATGCAAGCCGCCCGCTGTCGTTCATTTTCCGTTATTTGCGCCAGCGCCCGCTCGCCCACGGCGCCATCCTTGCCGCGGTGTTGGGCGCCGTCATCTGCTCGGTGTGCACCCAATACGGCGTCAAATTCCTGGTCGACACGCTGTCGCGCGGGGCCACCGCCGACGTATGGACCGCTTTCTTTCTGCTCGGTGCGCTGATTGCGGCCGATAACCTGTTGTGGCGATTGGCGGGCTGGATCGCCAATTACACCTTCGTCGCGGTCACCGGCGACCTGCGCCGCGATCTGTTCCGCCATCTGATCGGCCACTCGCCGAGCTATTTTGCCGACCGGCTGCCGGGCATGCTGACGAGCCGCGTCACCGCGACGTCGAACGCAGTGTACACCACCGAGAACATGTTCATTTGGAACGTGCTGCCGCCCTGCGTCGCCACCATCGCGGCGATCGCACTGGTTTGCACCATCAGCCTGTCGATGTCCGCCGCGCTCGCGATCGTCGCCGGCATCATGGTGGTGCTGATGTTCCGTCTCGCCGCCGCGGGCCGGCCGCTGCACCACGATTTCGCCGGCAAAGCCGCTGCTGTGGACGGCGAAATGGTCGATGTGGTCGGCAACATGGCGCTGGTACGGGCGTTCGGCGGCTTCTTGCGCGAGCATCGCCGCTTCGACGCCACCGTCGATCGCGAGATGGAGGCGCGCCGCCGCAGCCTGTTCTATCTCGAGAAGCTGCGCATCTTTCATGCCGTGGTCACCATCATACTCACGCTCGGACTGCTCGCCTGGGCGATCATGCTGTGGACCGACGGCGAGGTGACGACCGGCGACGTAGTGCTCGCCTGTACGCTCGGCCTCTCGGTGCTGCACGCTACGCGCGACCTCGCGGTAGCACTGGTCGACGTCACGCAGCATCTGGCCCGGCTCGCCGAAGCGGTGGCGACGCTCCTGGTGCCGCACGAATTGCGCGACCATCCGGAAGCCGCGCCGCTTGTGCGCCGCGGCGCCAGCGTCAAGTTCGAGCGCATGACTTTCCGCTACGGCGACGGCCCGCAAATTTTCGAAAATTTTTCGCTGCGCTTTAAGCCCGGCGAGCGGGTCGGCCTGGTCGGCCATTCCGGCGGCGGCAAGTCGACCCTGTTCGCGCTGCTGCAGCGGTTCTATGACGTGCAGCAAGGCCGCATCCTGATCGACGGCCAGGACGTCGCGCGCGTCACCCAGGAGAGCCTGCGCGAGACGATCGGCGTGGTGCCGCAGGATATTTCGCTGTTCCACCGCTCCGTCCTGGAGAACATCCGCTACGGCAAGCCCGAAGCCTCCGACGATGAAGTGTCGGAAGCCGCCATCGCGGCGCGCTGCGATTTCATCGAGAAGCTGCCGAAAGCGATGCGCACCATCGTCGGCGATCGCGGCGTGAAACTGTCCGGCGGCCAGCGCCAGCGCATCGCCATCGCGCGCGCTTTCCTCAAGGACGCGCCGCTCCTTTTGCTCGACGAAGCCACCTCGGCGCTCGACAGCGACTCCGAGGAAATGATCCGCGACGCGCTAAGCCGCCTGATGCGCGGCCGCACCGTGATCGCGATTGCGCACCGGCTCTCCACCGTGCGCAATTTCGACCGCATCGTCGTGCTGCAGACCGGCCGCGTCGTCCAGGACGGGCCACCCGACCAGCTGATGCGCCGCGAAGGCCTCTACCGCGAGCTGGTGCAGCGCGAAATGGAGCGGCTGGCCAGGCAGGCGGCGTAAAAATATCGTTCTGCGCTGCCCATGGCGTTGCTGCCGCGGCATAGCTGTGCCGCACG
>JASHSE010000163.1 GCA_030036975.1 Xanthobacteraceae bacterium
GCGCACGCCAAGATGCCACAGCGCATCGATCACCGTATTGCCGATGGCAGCCGGCGCTCGTCCCCGCGCGTGCTTTAGACGCTGGATTCCCGCTGGCGCGGGAATGAGCGGACTTCAAAAACCCGCTGCACTTTAAATCTTACGGCGCGCCGGAGAAATGCCGCTGCAAGCCCTGCCAGCCTTCGAAGTAATCGTGCTGCAGCTCGGATGATTCGACCGCATAGCGCGTGAGCCGCATGGCGAAGCGGCTTTCGAACATGAACGCCATGGTGTCGTCGATCTTGTGCGGCGCAAGCGCCGCGGCGCTGGCGCGGCGCCACGTCTCGGCGTCCGGCCCGTGCGCCGACATGCAATTGTGCAGGCTACAGCCGCCGGGCAGAAAACCTTCGGCCTTGGCGTCGTAGACGCCGTGCAACAGTCCCATGAATTCGGTCATGACGTTGCGGTGGTACCACGGCGGCCGGAACGTATCCTCGGCAACGAGCCAGCGCGGCGGGAAGATGACGAAGTCGATATTGGCGGCGCCGGGCAGGTCGGACGGCGCGGTGAGCACGCTTAAGATCGACGGATCGGGATGATCGAAGCTCACCGTGCCGAGCACCATGAAGCGCGCGAGATCGTATTTGTAGGGTACGAGATTGCCGTGCCAGGCGACGACGTTGAGCGGCGAGTGGTCCATCGCGGCCGACCAGAGATTGCCCTGGAACTTGGCGATCATCTCACACGGCGCGGCGCGGTCCTCGTAGGCGGCGACGGGGCTGAGAAAATCGCGCGGATTGGCAAGGCCATTGGAGCCGAGCGGCCCAAGCTCGGGCAGCCGCAGCATGGCACCGTAATTCTCGCAGACATAGCCGCGCGATGGACCGTCCGGCAGCTCGACGCGAAAGCGCAAGCCGCGCGGAATGACCACGATCTCGCCCGGCGCGGCGGCGAGGATGCCGAGCTCGGTGACGAACCGGGCGCGGCCCTGCTGTGGCACGATGAGCAGCTCGCCGTCGGCATCGTAGAAATAGCGCCCCGTCATCGAGCAATTGGCGGCGTAGAGGTGCACCGCCATGCCGACCTGGGTAGCGATATCGCCGTTGCCGCCGAGCGTCACGATGCCGGCGAGCCAGTCGGTCGGCTCGCTTGGAATCGGAATCGGGCTCCAGCGCAATTGCGTCGGCGTCGCCTCGGCGTCGTTGAAAGGCGCGCTGCGAATGAGCCCATTCTCCGCGCGCCCATAAGGCCGATGCACCACCGACGGCTGGATGCGATAAGTCCAGGTCCGGCGGTTCTCCGCGCGCGCCGTGGTGAATGAAGTTCCGGAGATCAGTTCCGCATAAAGCCCGTGCGGCGGCCGCTGCGGCGAGTTGCGGCCAATCGGCAGCGCGCCGGGCACCGCCTCCGAGACAAAATGATTGCCGTAGCCGCTCTGATAAGCCGGCGCCTGCGCATCGCCGCGGGAACGGGTGTCGGCTGTCGTGGCGCCGCTGCGGGCCTTGCTTTCCGCCTTAGTCGCGTGGGTCATGGGAACCTCGCCAAGCGAAACGCCGGTCGCGCGATGCCTGCAGAGGCTGCGGGCAATTAGTCGCACTTGAAACTATCCCCCTCGTCAGTGGCGTTGCAAGACGCTTTTAGGTTCCCGCACCCGCGAACGCGCCGCAATTCGTCGCAAATGACGCACAAAGCGCTCAAAAAGCCGCCCCGTTGGGTCGCCAAGAGGCGCGGTTAACGAGGGGTCAATCTCCCAATCTGTCAACGCCGACGCGCGGCTTTCGCGGAGCCGCGCGCACGATTCGTAAGGAGCCGCATGCGGCCAATTCTTGTCTTAGCGATGCTGTTGCTCGCGATGTCGAGCGCGGCGCCGGAGCCCGAATATGCGCAACTGCTTCGCGGCTCGCTGCAAACCGAACAAAACGGTATCTTCACCTCGCTCGTGCAAATCGAAACCTCGACCGGGCGCGGCGATCGCAGGCCCATGCTGATCCCAGCGTCGGAGGAGACCACGGACGATCCGTCGCTGGCGAGTCCGGACGCGGCACCCATCGCGCTGCCGCCCAACGCCGATCTCAATTCGGACGCCAACGCGCCGGCCGCACCAAGCCCCGCTGCCAACAATCCACCCGCGGCCGCGCCCCATCCTGGCGGCAATAATCCGCCGGCGCAGGTTTCGCTTCCGGACCTGTGCAACGCGCTGCTCACTGCGGCGCAAGACAACGACCTGCCGGTGGCGTTCTTCGCCAACCTGATCTGGCAGGAAAGCCGGTTGCGCGACGACGCGGTCAGTCCGAAGGGCGCGCTCGGCATTGCGCAGTTCATGCCGCAAGTGGCCGTCAAGAACGGCCTGCAAGATCCGTTCGATCCGCTGCAGGCGCTGCCCGCTTCGGCGCGGCTGTTGCGCATGCTGCGCGATCAGTTCCGCAATCTCGGCTACGTCGCCGCCGCCTACAATGCCGGCGCCGGCCGCGTCGTCGATTGGCTGGAGCACGGCCGCACCCTGCCGCGGGAAACGCGCGGCTACGTGCTGAGCGTCACCGGCCGCTCGGTCGAAGACTGGCGCAAAATGCCACCGGACGACGCCTCGCTGCACTTCGTGCGCCGCTTACCCTGCCGCGAACTGCCCACTTTCGCCGACCTCGAACGCGCGCAGCAAGCGGCGCAAGCGGCGGAACAACAGGCGCGGCAGGCGCAAGCCGCGCAGCAGCGCCAAGCGCAAGCCGAACAGCACGAAGCGCAAGAGCAAAAGCCGAAGGAGCCGCGGACCGACGCAACTGTCCGCATGGAACGCAAGCGCGTTGCCGAACGTGAACACGACGTCGAACGTGAGCATGCCGCCGAACGGGAGCGCGTCGCCGAACGCGAGCGCATCGTCGAGCGTGGAGGTGGCCGCAATGCACTGCTGCACCGCGTCCGCGTCGCCGAGCGCGAGCGCCGTCATCCCGAGCACGAAGCCAGACAGCACGTCCTCCGCCGCTTTCCGCACGAAGGGCACCGACGGGTTTAGGGCGTGTACGCATAAAATTTGCGCGCTACCAGATCCGCGGGGCGCCTTGTCACAGGCGGAGCAAACACGAGGTGTCGCCGCGCGTTATTCCTGCGCGCCGAACGATGCAGCGGCACAGGTCCGCCGCGCGACGACACCAAGCTGGCCGGAGCGGCGTGTCTACGAGTCTGCGGAATATGGTTCAGTCCGATGGAGGAGCTCCGAAGCCTTGGAGCAGCGTAGCGTTCTGGGCGTTGGGGAGATAGCTGTACACGCAGTTCGATGTCTCCGCGGTGCCGCCGCCGGCCGCCTGGCAGGCGGAGTTGTTCCACGAGTCGCCGGGCGCCAGCGCCGGGGTGCACGACAGTGCAATCCGCCCCTTTCCACCCGTGAAGACGGTATGAGCGTGCTCTGAGTAACCAACCACCACGAGTTGGCCCATGACGATCGGCTCGAGCCAGCTGTCGTCGACGGTCCCGGACGGGTCCGCCGGGAAAGCCTGCGACCCGGTCTGCCCGAGCAGTTGCACGGTCAGGGGGCTGCCCGGCACCTCAGCAGCAGTGCTGTCGTAGACGTGGCACGTCGCCCCGCTGACCTTGTTTCCCGAGTACTGCAACGACATCATGAATCGCCAACCTGCCGGAATCACCCCAAGGCTGGGAAAGTTGATTTGGCTGGCGGAATCCGGGGCGATCATCGCGATGATCTTGGCCGGGTCGAGTTGCGACGGGTCGGGCTGAATGACGCCGTTGACTACTGATCCCGGGCCGAAGTTCTGGGCATGCAGGAGCATCACGGTGGAGTTCGGTTGCATCGCCAGGATGTACTGCTGCCAGGTGATCTTCTGCTGCGGCGGGT
>JASHSE010000022.1 GCA_030036975.1 Xanthobacteraceae bacterium
AGCGGCTTTGCTCCCACGCAAATCATGTCATTGACGTTCATTGCGACGCAATCAATGCCGATAGTGTCGTATTTCTCCATCATCGTGGCAATGATCGTCTTAGAGCCGACACCGTCCGTGCAGATCGCTATCCCAGTTCCGTTCGATTCGACGACATTCGCAAAATAACCGATTGGCAGGATCACCCGACCCGGGCCGTGCTTTGGCCAGGTACGTTGAACTCGCTTGATTATATGATCGAGGCCCGTGTCCGCCTCCGCGGTGTTCACGCCGGTCCGCTTATAAACTTCCTGTCGCACTTCTACGGACCTGCGGTCTTGAGAACTCGGCCTTGAAACCGTTACCACATCTCGATCGTTCCGTGCCATGGGTTTCAATCCCGCTCTATTGACCTTGCCGTAAGCGCCCCACCGGTTTGGCAGCGTCCTCATGCCCGTCCAGATATGCGACGATAGCTCGCCTCACGGTCCGCTCTACGGAACGGTCCTGCCGGTCCACTAGACCCATAAGGCGCCGGCAATTACGCATTTCCAGGCGCGCGGAAGTCGGTCGGAGATTGTTTTTTCGGCTTTCGACGCTTCATGATTCAGCTTGAATCATTTCGAGTCGAATTTCAACCATACTTGGACATATGGACCAAGCTGCCCCCAAGATGTTGAGAGTTGGCCACAATTGGGAGGTTCGTAGACCTCACAGCCGCCGCAGCGCCACTTGCTCGACCTGGTGGGTCTCGCCCTTCTTGAGGATCAGATCGGCGCGCGGCCGCGTCGGCAAAATGTTTTCGCGCAGATTGACGAGATTGATGCGGTTCCAAATCGACGTCGCGGTGGCGATGGCGTCGGCATCGGACAGCTTGGCGTAACGGTGAAAGTACGATTTCGGATCCGCAAACGCCGTGCCGCGCAAGGTCAGAAAGCGGGTGACGTACCAGGACAACAGCACATCCTCGTCAGCGTCGAGATAGATTGAAAAATCGAAAAAGTCCGAGACGAACGGTATCGCCTTGCCGTCCTTCGGCAGGCGCCCGGCTTGGAGGACGTTGAGGCCCTCGACAACGAGGATGTCAGGGCGGTCGATCTCGATCCACTGGTTCGGCAGCACGTCATAGACGAGATGCGAATAGACCGGCGCGCGCACCGGGCGATAGCCGGCTTTGATGTCCGAAAGAAACCGCAGCAGCGCCGTCAGGTCGTAGCTTTCCGGAAAGCCCTTGCGTTCCATTAAACTTTCGCGCTCAAGAATGACATTCGGATAAAGGAAACCATCGGTGGTGATGAGATCGACCTTGGGCACATTGGGCCAGCGTGCCAGCAAAGCCTGGAGCACGCGGGCGGTGGTGGATTTGCCGGCCGCTACCGAGCCGCCGACCCCGATGATGTAGGGCATCTTGGCGTCTTCGGTGCCGAGAAATCCCTGCTGCGCGCGAAACAAGCCCTGTGTGGCGGCGACGTAAAACGACAACAGGCGCGACAGCGGCAGATAAATTTCCTCGACTTCGGAGATGTCGAGCCGGTCGTGCATGGAGCGCAGCCGCGTGATCTCCTCGGGGCGGAGCGTCATTGGCGTGTCGGCGCGCCGTTCCGCCCATTCGGCGCGCGAGAACACGCGATAGGGCGACAACTCGGTTTCGGTGCGCTGCTCCATGCTGCCGCCCCCTAGCCGCTCTTACGCGAGGCCTTCTCGTCCAAGCCGGACTGGCGCGTGCGCGCCTCGAGTTCGGCCTCGACTTCGGCGAGCGCAATGCCGCGGGCGTGCAGGACGACCAACAGGTGATAGAGCACGTCGGCGGCTTCGGCGACCATGCGCTCGCGGCCCTCGGCAACCGCCGCAATCGCGGCCTCGACCGCCTCCTCGCCGAGCTTTTTGGCGCAATGGGCGACGCCGCGGTCGAGCAGCTTGCGCGTGTAGGATGCGTCCGGGCTCGCTTGCGCGCGCTCCCGGACGCGCTCTTCAAGGTCGCTGAGCTTAAAACCGGCCATCGTCGGCACCTTTGCCGGGTTCCTTATCACCTTCGTCCAGATGCCGGGAGAGGCAGATCATGGATCAAGCCGCATCGGCAGGCCCGCGCGAGCCATATAGTCCTTGGCTTCGCGCACGGAATGCTCGCCGAAATGAAAAATCGAGGCGGCGAGCACGGCGCTGGCGTGACCGTCGCGGATGCCCTCGACCAGATGATCGAGGGTGCCGACACCGCCCGAGGCGATGACCGGCACGGTAACGCCGTCGGCAATCGCCCTGGTCAGGGCCACATCGTAACCCTGGCGGGTGCCGTCGCGATCCATCGAAGTGAGCAGGATTTCGCCGGCGCCGAGCGCAACGACCTCGCGCGCATAGGCGAGCGCATCGATGCCGGTCGGATGGCGGCCGCCGTGGGTGAAAATTTCCCAGCGGTCGCTTTCGCCCGGCTTCGACACTTTTTTGGCGTCGATCGCCACCACGATGCACTGGTCGCCGAATTTCTCCGCCGCCTCCTTGACGAAGCCGCGCCGCGCCACCGCCGCCGTGTTGATCGAGACCTTGTCGGCGCCAGAGGTCAACAGCGCGCGGATGTCGTCGATCGTGCGCACGCCGCCGCCGACGGTGAGCGGCATGAAGCAGGCCTCCGCGGTGCGGCGCACCACATCCAGCATGATGCCGCGGTTCTCATGGCTTGCGGTAATGTCGAGGAAGGTGAGCTCGTCGGCGCCGGCCTCGTCGTAGGCGATCGCCGCCGCCACCGGATCGCCGGCGTCGCGCAGGTTGACGAAATTGACGCCCTTGACGACGCGGCCGTCCTTGACGTCGAGGCAGGGAATGACGCGGACCTTGAACATTTCAAGCCGCGCGTGACGAACGGACCAGCTGCAAAGCTGCAGCCGCGTCAATGCGGCCGTCGTAGAGCGCTCGGCCAATGATCGCCCCCGCCAGCTTTTTTGCGCGGGGCGCCAGCAGCGCGTGAATATCCTCGATCGAGGCAAAGCCGCCTGAAGCGATCACCGGAACTGAAATCGCTTGAGCGAGCGCGAGGGCGGCATCGAGATTCGGACCTTTGAGCATGCCGTCGCGGGTCACGTCAGTGTGCACGATCGCCGCCACACCCGCCGCCTCGAAGCGTTTGGCGACCTCAAGGGTGCTCAGCTCCGACGTTTGGGCCCAGCCCTCCACCGCCACCTTGCCGTCGCGCGCATCGAGGCCGACGGCAATGCGGCCGGGATAGGCGCGGGCGGCGTCTTTCACCAATGCCGGATTGCGCACCGCCGCGGTGCCGATGATGACCCGCGTCACGCCCTTCGCCAGCCAGGCGTCGATCGTGGCGCGGTCGCGAATGCCACCGCCGAGCTGCACCGGGATGCGGACCGCGCCAATGATGCGTTCGACCGCCGCGGCATTCACCGGCTTGCCGGCAAAGGCGCCGTCGAGATCGACGATGTGCAGATAGTCGAAGCCCTGCGCCTCGAACGCCTTGGCCTGCGCGGCCGGATCGCGGTTGAACACGGTCGCCCGCGCCATGTCGCCCTGCTCGAGGCGGACAGCCTCGCCGTTTTTCAGATCGATTGTCGGGAACAGGATCACGGCTTCCACTGCAAAAAATTGGCGATCAAAGCCAGCCCGAACCGCTGGCTCTTCTCCGGATGAAATTGGGTGCCGAAAACGTTGTCGCGCGCCACCACCGCGGTCAGAGGACCGCCGTATTCGGCCTCGGCCACCAAGTCGTCGTTGCGGGCGGGCTTGAGCTGATAGGAGTGCACGAAATAGGCATGGCGGCCGTCCGGCCCGAGCGGCAGGTTTTGCAGCAGCGCATGCGGCCGCACCACGTTGAGCGTGTTCCAGCCCATGTGCGGAATTTTCAGCCGCGGATCGCGCGGTGCGATGCGATCGACCTCGCCGGCGATCCAGCCGAGGCCTTCGATCACTTCGTATTCGCGGCCACGTTCGGCCAACAGCTGCATGCCGACGCAGATGCCGAAGAACGGCCGGCCCTTACGCCGCACCGCCTCTTCGAGTGCGGCCGTCATGCCGTCGACCGCGTCGAGCCCGCGCCGGCAATCAGCGAAGGCGCCGACGCCGGGCAGCACCACGCGATCGGCATCCGCCACGACGGCAGGATCATTCGTGACCCGGATCGGCTGGCCACAGCCACGTTCGCGCGCGGCGCGCTCGAACGCTTTGGCCGCCGAGTGCAAATTGCCGGAGCCGTAATCGACGATGACGACGCTCATCCGCCCGC
>JASHSE010000164.1 GCA_030036975.1 Xanthobacteraceae bacterium
TCGAAGAGGACTGGCTCTCCATCGCGGCGATCTCCGGCACTTCGGCGGGCGCCATGAACGCCGCGGTGCTGGCGGACGGCTGGATCGAGGCCGGCGCGCCGGGCGCGCGCCGCGCCCTGGCGAATTTTTGGCAGCTCGTGTCGCGCGCCGCAGCGTTCAGCCCGCTGCAGCGCTCGCCGCTCGATCGTCTCATGGGCCGGTGGACGCTCGATACATCGCCTGCTTATGTCTTTATGGACCTGATGTCGCGGCTGCTGTCGCCTTACGCGCTCAATCCGCTCGATTTCAATCCGTTGCGCCGCATCCTGTCGCAAAGCGTCGATTGCGCACGGCTGGCTCACTCGCCGATCAAATTATTCATCACGGCCACCAGCGTGCGGACCGGCCGCGGCCGCATCTTCCGCAATGCGGAGATCACGGCCGACGTTCTGCTTGCTTCGGCCTGTCTGCCGACCATGTTTCGCGCCGTCGAGATCGATGGCGAGGCCTACTGGGACGGCGGCTATGCCGGCAATCCCACGATCACGCCGCTCGTTCGCGAAAGCGACGCGCACGACACGATCCTGGTGCAGATCAATCCGCGCGAGCGGGCGGACCTGCCGCGCTCGGCCGCCGACATCCTCAATCGGCTCAACGAAATTTCCTTCAACGCGCCGCTGATGAAGGAACTGCGCATGATCGCCTTGTTGCGCCAGGTGGCCGATCCCGGAACCGGCGAGGGCGCCCGCTGGGCGCAGATGCGTACGCACCGCATCATGACCGACGCGCTGGCCAAATTCGGCGCCTCGTCGAAGCTCAATGGCGAATGGGAATTCCTGGCGATGCTGCGCGACGAAGGTCGACATGCCGCGGACGAATTCCTCAAAGCCCATGCCGGCGACCTCGGCCGGCGCTCCACCGCCGACATCGACGTGCTGCTGGCGGAGTGCTGAACGATGGGGCTCCTCGGCATTCTGGTCGGGCTGGCGATTTTGGTGTGGTTTGCGTTTCGCGGTTGGAGCGTTTTGCTGCTCGCTCCCGCCGCGGCGCTGGTCGCCGCCGCCTTTGGCAGGGAGCCGCTGCTCGCCAGCTGGACGCAAATCTTCATGGCAAGCGCCGCACGCTTTCTGGCGCAGTTCTTCCCGTTGTTTCTGCTTGGCGCCGTGTTCGGCAAGCTGATGGACGACAGCGGTTCGGTCTCGACCGTCGCCAGCTTCATGACCAAGACGTTCGGCGAACGCCACATCATGCTTGCGGTCGTGCTCGCGGGCGCGGTCGTCACCTACGGCGGCGTCAGCCTGTTTGTCGCCTTCTTCGTGCTGGTTCCGATGGCGCAGACATTGTTCCGCGCGGCGGCAATCCCGCGCCGCTTGCTGCCCGCAGCGATCGTGCTCGGCACCTCGACCTTTACCATGTCGGCGCTGCCGGGCACGCCGTCGATCCAGAACGCGATCCCGATGCCGTTCTTCGGTACGACGCCGTTTGCCGCGCCGGGGCTCGGCATCATCGCCGCGGTCATCATGCTGGCCTTCGGTCTGTGGTGGCTCAACCGCGCGCAGCGCGCCGCCCGCCGGGCTGGCGAAGGGTACGGCGCGGACACCCGAGGCAGCGTCGATGCCGCGGTCGATGACGAGCTCATTCGCGAGCGCGCGACCACGGCGCGCGAATTCGATCCGCCGGAAATCCGCCACGGCCGCCATGGCGCGGCCGATCCTCCGGTGCTGATTGCCGCGTTGCCGCTGGTCGTGGTCATCGCGGTCAATCTCGCGATGTCGCTTGCGGTCCTGCCGCGGATCGATTCGTCATATCTTGCCAAAGCGCGCTGGGGCGGGACCTCAATCAGCGCCGTGGCCGGGGTGTGGTCCGTGGTGGTGGCGCTGGCGGCGGCGATCGCGACGGTCGTGCCGCTCAACCGTGCGCGTCTGCCGGAATTGCGCCACAGCATGGATGCGGGCGCCAATGCGTCAGTACTGCCCGCCGTCAGCGTCGCCAGCCTGGTCGGGTTTGGCGCGGTCATTGCCGCGCTGCCGGCTTTTGCGACGGTGCGGGATTGGGTGCTGGCGATCGAGGGCGGCCCGTTGGTGTCGCTTGCCGTGGCCACCAATATACTGGCCGCGCTGACCGGCTCGGCCTCCGGCGGCTTGACCATCGCGCTCGATGCGCTCGGCCATAATTACATGACCATCGCGGCGCAGGCCGGCATCAATCCGGCGTTGCTGCACCGGGTCGCCGTGATCGGCGCCGGCACGCTCGACATCCTGCCGCACAACGGCGCGGTGGTGACGCTCCTGGCGCTGTGCGGAGCGAGCCATCGCGAGAGCTATTTCGACATCGTCATGGTCGGCATCGTCGGCGCCGTGCTGGCCTTGACCGCGGTTATCGGGCTCGGCGCGATGTTGGGGTCGTTCTGAAACATTGGATAGTTTATTTTTGTCGCGCCGCACGCAGATCCAGACCGTGGAACTGGAACTGCCGCTGAGTTGAACTACCGTGGCATGTGTGACGGTTCCCCTTTGGCCATTTTTGAGACGTAAGTATCAGCAACCCGACGATTGCTCGGCGGGTTGGTCTGTTGCTCTGCTGGAAAAAGAATTAAGGAGCAACGAACATGTTCAGTCCCAAGTTCAGTCCCAGGTTCAGTCCCAAGTCTGTCTTGGCGGCGGCAGCAATCTTCAGCCTCACCACGATGGGAAGCGCGGTGGCCCTACCCGCAGACAATCTCGCCCACACCGGAAAGGCTTCGGTCAACGTTCAGCAAGTGGCCTGGGGCTTCCGTGGTGGAGGCTGGCGCGGGGCCGGTTGGCGCCGCGGGTGGGGAAATGGCGCACGGGTGGGTTGGCGAGGAGCCGGATGGCGAGGCGGATGGGGTTGGCGTCGTCCTGTCGCCTGGGGCTGGCGAGGTGGATGGGGTTGGCGTCGGCCGCTCTACGGTTTCGCCGGTGCGCGCTGGGGCTGGCGAGGCGTTGGATGGCGCGGGGTCGGATGGCGCGGCGTTGGATGGCGAGGCGGCTGGGGACGGCGCCGTTGGTAGCGCGTCAATCGGATAATGTTAGCGCAAGGGCAACGTCCTGCCTCCTGCGCGCTGCGTCGGGCCCGGCCGGTAAAACCGGCTTGGCGCCCGGCGACGGACTTCTGAGAACCGTCTGCCGACCGTCGCAGAAATTTAATCGCTTCGCCACGGAACTGCAGACGGTGACATGAATTCACATGAATTCAGCAGAAGGATTTCTGGAACTGCGGCCGCACGCATTCACTGCAAGCCTTGGTTTGGCAGTCGTTCGCCCGGGCTACTTGAGCGGAAATAATTGCTTGTGTTGGGAAACGGCTTGGCCCTGCCAACGGGAGAACCGCCCATGACCGGTGTATCTCCAGCGCAAGTGCCGGATCGCCCGGCTGTCCAGCCGCTGCGCAGCAAGAGCGGTTGGATCGTCGCGCTCGGCGTCGTCTATGTGATCGCGGGCCTGATCGCGCTGTCCAGCGTCGTCTTCGCCACGAGGGTCACCGTCTTCGTGGTCGGGATCATGATGCTGATCTCGGGCATCGCCGAAGTGATCAATGCCTTTCAGTTCAAGTCGTGGGGCAAATTCCTGGTCTGGCTGCTCCTCGGTGCCTTGTACATCGTTGCCGGTCTTGTCACGTTCGAAAACCCGCTGCTCGCCGCCGCGGTCCTCACCTTCCTGCTCGGCATCGCGCTCGTCGTCTCCGGCGTGATGCGCCTCATCTTGGCGTTCAGCATGCGGGAGGGCATGTCGTGGACGTCGGTGGTGCTCTCCGGTGTCGTAACACTGCTGCTCGGCCTGATCATCCTGGTGCATTGGCCGGTCTCGAGCCTTTTCGTCCTCGGCGTGTTGCTCGGCGTCGACCTTCTCATCATCGGGATCGGCTGGATTTTCGTCGGCTTCGGGCTGAAGAGCCACGCATAGCGCGGCGAGCGACATCCTTTTGGAACTGGGCGGCGAAAACATAGGGAGAGCATCATGAGCAATCTGGTCGTATTCGGGTTCGACGGGCTTCACACTGCAGATGAAGTGCTGAACAAGTTGCGCTCGATGCAGAAGGAATATCTGATCGACCTCGAAGATGCGTGTGTGGTTGAGCGGCAAGAGAATGGCAAGGTATTTCTCAATCAGGCCGTCAATCTGACCGCGGTCGGAGCGGCGACGGGCGGCAGCAGAGGCGCGTTGTGGGGCATGCTGGTCGGGCTTCTGTTCCTGAACCCCCTTGCCGGGATGGCCATCGGCGCGGTTTCCGGCGCCGGAATCGGAGCCCTGTCGGGTTCGCTCAGCGACTACGGCATCCGTGATGATTTTATCAGGAAGCTCGCAGCGACGATCCCGCCGGGATCATCGGCGCTTTTCATTCTTTTCAAAAGCGTGACCGAAGACAAGGTGCTGGCCGAGATCGAGCCATACAAGCCGCGCCTCCTCAAGACGTCGCTGTCGAACGAAGCCGAGCAAAGACTGAACACCGTGTTGAGCAAAGCCGCGTGACAATTCGATGCGTTCGCATTCCAGTGCACGCGAGCGCAGCGATCTGCCGCGCCAATTGGCGGCCACGCCGTGACGGGCGGCTGCTGCTGTGAGCCAAGCAAATTTCCAGGACATGCCGGACTGGAGCAGCGCATCGACGGAGCAAAGTCATGAACGCCGGTCATGTGATGACGCCGGACGTTGTTTCGGTGCCGCCTGACGCGTCGGTCGGCACGGCCGCGCAGCTCATGCTGCAAAAGCGGATCAGCGGCGTTCCGGTGATCGACGAACGCGGCCATCTCGTCGGCATCCTCAGCGAGGGCGATTTCCTGCGGCGCGCGGAAACCGGTACCGGCCGGCGCCGGCCACGATGGATCGAATTCTTCATGGGCCCCGGCCGGCTGGCCGACGAGTACGTTCGGCTCAGCGGCCGCAAGGTCCGCGACGTCATGACCCATGAGGTGCGGACTGTGCCGCCGGACGCGCCGCTCGAACAGGTCGTGCGCCTGATGGAGCGCCACAATGTCAAGCGCGTTCCGGTCGTCGACGGCGGCAAGGTCGTCGGCATCGTCACACGCGCCAACCTGCTTCACGCCGTGGCGAGCTTCGCCGATGAGATCGCCCCGCTTTCCGCGGCGGACGCGGCCATACGCGACCGGCTGCTCGCCGCTTTGAAAGATCAGCCGTGGGCGCCGGTGACCGCCATCGACGTCACTGTGCGCAATGGCGTCGTCCGGCTCGCCGGCATCATAACCGACGAGCGGCAGCGACAGGCGTTGCGGGTCGCGGCCGAAAACATTGCTGGGGTCAAAGGCGTTGAGGATAATGTCGTCTGGGTCGAACCTGTCTCAGGACTGTTTGCTGAAGCGCCCGTGCATCTGTGAATCGTGGCGTCCGGCGGCGGGCCATCCCGGATTCTGCGAAATCCGCTGCCTATACTGGCGGCCTTCTGTCGCCTGTCATCCGTCGTCTGTCAACTGACCAGCTCGCGCTCGGAGGCCTGCTCGCGCAGCTGCAGCCGATAGAACGAGGCGTAGCGGCCGCCCTTGCGAAGGAGTTCGTCGTGGCCGCCGGATTCGACGATCATCCCGTCCTCGACGACGTGGATGCAATCGGCATGCATGATGGTGGACAGGCGGTGGGCGATGACCAGCGTGGTGCGGCCCTTGCACAATTCGGCGATCGCCTCCTGGACCTGGCGCTCCGATTCCGAATCGAGCGCTGCGGTCGCCTCGTCGAGCAGGATGATCGGCGCGTCCTTGATCAGCGCGCGGGCGATGGCGACGCGCTGGCGCTGGCCGCCGGACAATTGCAGGCCGTGCTCGCCGACCGGCGTGTCGTAGCCGGCCGGCAGCGCGGTGATGAAATCGTGGGCGTGCGCGGCCTTGGCGGCGGCGACGATCTCGGCCTCGCCGGCGTCGAGCCGGCCGAGCGCGATGTTGTCGCGGACCGTGCCGCGGAACAGATGCACGATCTGGCCGACATGGGCGATGGCCCCGCGCAGCGAGCGGCGCGACACCGCGGCGATGTTCTGGCCGTCGATCAGGATGCGGCCGCCATCGACGTCGTAGAAACGCAGAATGAGATTGAGCATGGTCGACTTGCCGCCGCCCGAGGGGCCGACCAGCGCGATGAGCTTGCCGCGTTCGGCGGCGAAGCTGATACCGCGCAGCACCGGTGCGTCGGCGCGGTAGGCAAAGCGCACGGCGTCGAATTGCAGGCGCGCGGCCGACAGGTGGAGCGCCGGCCGGTTATCGTCGTTCGGCTCGCCGGGCGGGCTGTCGATCACCTCGTAGAGGATGCGCACGCCGACCAGCGCATTGTTGAGATCGATGTTGAGCCGCGCCAGCCGCTTGGCCGGCTCGTAGGCGAGCAGAAACGCGGCGAGGAACGAAAAGAACTGGCCGGGCGTGGCGCCCATGTCGATGGTGCGGTAGCCGCCGTAGATGATCGCCAGCGCCACCGTGATGCCGGCGAGGATATCCATCATCGGCGCGGAGCGGTTGGCGACCCGAGCCATCTTGTTGGACTCGCTTTCGACCGCGACGACGCTTATGCCGAGCCGCCGGCGCATTTCGTCTTCGAGCCCGAACGCCTTGACCATGCGCAGGCCCTGCAGCGCCTCCTGCATGGTCTCGACGATGCGCGTGGTGCCGGTGAATTGCGTACGCGCGATGCCGCGCACGCGGCGGATCATCTTGCGCAGCACGATGAGCGCCGGCGGCGCGATGATGAGGCCGGCGACCGACATCACCGGATCCTGGATCACCATCACGACTGAAAGCCCGATCAGCGACATCAGATCGCGGCCCAGGGCGGTGATGATGAGACTGATGACCTGGCTGACCGCGGCGGCGCCGGTGGCGAGCCGCGCAATGAATTCCGAAGTATGCCGGTCGGCGAAATAGCCGATGTTCTCGTTCATCAGCTTGTCGAACAGGCGGCGCTGGTTGTCGGCGACGATGCGGTTGCCGATCCACGCCATGGTGACCGACGAGCCGTAGGTCGCCAACGCTCGCACGATGAAGACCAGCATCACGACCAGGCCGAGCGCGATGATCTCAGGATAGTTGCGCTCGACATAGGCGGCGTTGACCATGGTGCCGAGCAGATAGGCGCTCAGCGCCGTGGCTCCGGCGAGCACCGCCATCAGCACGAAGGCGATCAGGTAACGCGGCCAGTGCTGCAGCGCCTCGTCGACGAGCAGCCGCCGCAACAGCACGTAAGTCGAATACTTGTCGGCGACCGCGGCCCGGAACAGTTTCATGCGCAATCCGTTTTGCCCCGCTGTGGCCAACAATGCGGCGAGGGCCGGCCGGCACGGCCGTTCCATGCCCGGATGCGGCGGAATTATCAAGCGATTATAGCGGGCTTCAAACGCGCGCGAATGCGGCGGGCGGCGCGTTCGCGGTGCGGCGTGTCGCGAGCTTGCGTTCCCACGCCAGCGCATCGCGCACGATCATCGCGAGATCGTCGTATTTCGGCCGCCATGCCAGCTTTTGGCGGATCTGCGCGGTATCGGCCACCACCATGGCGGCATCGCCGGCGCGGCGCGGCGCGTTCGTCACCCTGAAATCGACGCCCGAGACGCGCTTGACCGCATCGATCACCTCGCGAACCGAAAAGCCGTGGCCGTAACCGCAATTGAGCGTCAGCGACGGCGCGCCGGAACGCAACGCCTGCAGCGCCGCGCAATGGGCCAAGACCAGATCGGCGACGTGGATATAGTCGCGGATGCAGGTTCCATCCGGCGTTTGATAATCGGTGCCGAACACGTTGAGCTCGTCGCGCAGCCCGAGCGCGGTTTCCACCGCGACTTTGATCAGGTGGGTGGCACCGGCGGTCGATTGGCCGGTGCGGCCTTGCGGGTCGGCGCCGGCGACGTTGAAGTAGCGCAGGATGGCGTGGCTGAGCCCGTGCACGCGGCTGGCGTCGCGCAGCATGATCTCGGTCATCAGCTTCGACCAGCCGTAGGGCGAGATCGGCATCGTCGGTGCATCTTCGCGCACCGGTATTTCCACCGGATTGCCGTAGACCGCGGCGGTCGACGAAAAGATGAAGTGGCGCACGCCATGTTCGATCGCGCACTCGATCAGCGCGCGCGAGTTGACGGTGTTGTTGCGGTAATAGCCGAGCGGATCGCGCACCGAATCCGGAACCACGACCGAAGCGGCGAAATGGATGACGGCATCGACGTCGTGGTCGCGAATGATGCTGCCGACCAGCGTTTGATCGCCGCTGCCGCCGACCACAAGCGGCGCGGCCGCGGCAACCGCCCAATCGAAGCCGGTCGAGAGATTGTCGAGCACGACCACGCGCTCGCCGGCGTCGAGCAGCGCGTGCACCATGTGGCTGCCGATATAGCCGGCGCCGCCGGTGACCAGAACCGTCATGGCTCGTCCTATCTTACGTCTGCGGGCCTACGCCGATTTGATGAATACGGCGTTAGGGGCGAGTTTCTCGTTATGCTGGGGCAGTTGCGGCGAGCGCGCGGCAGGTGGCCGCGAACACTTGCTCGGGCGAGATGTCGACCATGCAGCGATGATGGCGGAGCCGGCACACCGGTTTATGGCAAGGCCGGCAGGCCAATTCGATGTCGGCCTGGATGGTCGCGGCGATCGGGTTGAGCGGCGCCCAGTGCCAGGGGCTGGTCGGCCCGAATATGCCGATCGCCGGGGTGCCGAGCGCGGCTGCCACGTGGAGCAGGCCGGAATCGTTGGAGACGGCCGCCGTCGCGGCCGCCAGGGCCAAGATCGCCTCGCGCAGATCGGTGCCGGTGAAATCCCGGGCCGCGGTGTCGCCGACGATCGCTTGGGCGATGGATTTTTCCGCCGGCCCGCCGATGACCCATACGGCAAGTCCGCCGGAGAGGAGTTGCCGCGCGAGCGCCGCGTAGGCGCTTGCCGGCCAGCGTTTTGCGGGGCCGACCGCGCCGGGCGCCAAAACCACGGCCGCGCTTTGTTCTCCCGAAATTCCATTGCGCTGGCGCCACGCGGCGATTTCGGCCGAGGCAACGTGGAGCTCCGGCAGCGGCCATTCGGCGGGGAGCGCTGTGTCGCGCGGCAACGCCAGCGCGGCGCAACGGTCGACCATGCGCGGCAGCTTGCGTTCGCCCCAGCGCCAGTCGTTGAGCAGGCCGAAGCGGACCTCGCCGACAAAACCCGTGCGCTGCGGAATTCCGGCCAAAAACGGCGCCAGCGCCGACTTCCAGGTTCGCGGCATCACCAAAGCAATGCCATAACCGCGCTTGCGCAGAAGCTTTGCCAACGCCGCCTGCTGGCGCAGCGCTAAGCGGCTGCGCGGCAAGTCGAAAACGATCGCCTCGCGCACGCCCGGCATATAATCCGCCAGCGGCGCGCAAAGCCTGGTTGCCAGCACATCCACCGGGCGATTGGGAAAGCGCTGGCGCAACAGCTTGACGACCGAATAACAGCGCACGAAGTCGCCGATCCACATGTAGGGGATCAAGAGAATCGGACTTCCGGCATCCGAACTGTCAACTCGCGAATCTACGTTCATATTTAATATGATGAATTTATATTCATTTTATGACCATCGCACTGCGCCCGGTAACGCGCCCGGCGGTAGCTATACAGTGTTGTCCGCCGGCGCAGAGTGGGGCAAAGGAAGGTCTCGGCCGGCGCAACGCCGGGCCAACTCCAAGCGGTCTAGCGGCGTCGATGCTCCTGGTTACCGGCGGGGCCGGATTCATCGGATCGAACCTGGTCGCGGGCCTCAATGAGGCCGGCCGCGCCGATATTGCGGTCAGTGACAGCCTGGGTAGCGACGGCAAGTGGCGCAATCTCGGCAGCCGCCAAGTCGCCGACATCATGCCGCCGGCGGAGGTGACGCGCTGGCTCGACGGCCGCAAGCTCGATGCCGTGGTGCACCTCGGCGCCAATTCCTCCACCACGGCGACCGATGCGGATGCCGTCATCGAGAGCAATTTCCGGTTCTCGCTGCGCTTGCTCGATTGGTGCGCGGCGCATCGCACGCCGTTCATCTACGCCTCATCGGCCGCCACCTACGGCGACGGCAGCTTCGGGTTTTCCGACGAATGCTCGCTTGCCGCGCTCAAGCGGCTCAAGCCGATGAACCTCTATGGCTGGAGCAAGCATCTGTTCGACCTCGTCGTTCTCGACCGCGCCGCGCGGGCCGACAAGACCTTGCCGCCGCAATGGGCGGGGCTGAAATTCTTCAACGTCTACGGTCCCAACGAATACCACAAAGGCGAGATGATGAGTCTCGTCGCCAAGCGGTTCGACGAGGCCAAGGCCGGCAAGCCGGCGCGGCTGTTCAAGTCGCACCGCCCCGGCATCGGCGACGGCGAGCAGAAGCGCGATTTCATCTACGTGGACGATGCGGTCGCCGTGGTGCGCTGGCTCATCGACACGCCGACGGTATCGGGGCTGTTCAACGTCGGTACCGGTAAGGCGCGCAGCTTTCGCGACCTGATCACGGCCATGTTCGCCGCGCTCGGCCGCGACCCGGCGATCGAGTACATCGACATGCCGACGCCGATCCGCGATAGCTATCAATATTTCACGCAAGCCGAGACGGAAAATCTGCGGCGCGCCGGCTATAATGCCGACTTCACCGCGCTGGAAGACGCGGTGCGCCATTACGTGACGCACTATCTCGATCGTCCGGATCGCTATCGCTGAGCCAGCTTAAAAGCCGCACGGGGACCGACGCAACGCATGTTCGATTTCGAGGAAGCGCTCAAGCTCATCGCCCAGCAGACGGTGCTCTGCATCGGCGACCTGATGCTCGACGATTTCGTCTATGGCGAAGTGAACCGCATTTCGCCGGAGGCGCCGACGCCGGT
>JASHSE010000165.1 GCA_030036975.1 Xanthobacteraceae bacterium
AGCCGCTGCCCTGAATGGCGACATCGAGCGTGTTGCCGGTCTGCGCCAGCGTGCCCTGCGTCATCAGCCGCGGGGTGCCGACCGTCTTCACGCCGGACCCGAGGTCGATGCCGACGGGAAGGATGTTGCCCTGGTCGGAAGCCTGCGCGCCGATCCGCTGCACGTGCTCGTAGAGCAGATCCTGAAATTCCGCGCGCTGGCTCTTGTAGCCCGTGGTCGTCATGTTGGCGATGTTGCCGGCGATGACTTGGACCTGCAGGTCCATCGCCGCCATTCCGGTCGCCGCGGTATCGAGCGCACGCATCGAACTTTCTCCTCAGGCAAGCTTCCGCGTCCGGCCGCTGCCGGTCAGGCGGAGCCGGAAGCCGGTGTCTGCGACAGCTGCGTCAGCGCGTTGCGGCGCTGGTCGTTCTGCTGCTGCAGGATGTTGGCGACGTCGTTGTAGGATTGCGTGATCTCGACCATGCGCGCGATTTCGGCGAGCGGGTTGACGTTGGATTTTTCGATGGCGCCCTGCACCACCTGGGTGCCCTGCGGCGGCGGCCCCGGATTGACCCCGGGCGGCGCCTCGAACGTCGAACCGCCGTCCTTCTGCAACAACTGTGTCTGGTCGAAGCCGACAAGCTGCAGCTGGCCGCGCGGCGCGTCGGCGGGGTTATTGCCCTCGCGCACGGTGATGATGCCGCTCGGGCTGATGATCACGTCGTGATCGGTGTTCTGGAAGGTGATCGGGCCGGCATCGCCGAGCACCTGATAGCCGTCGCTGGTGACGAGCTGGCCGGTGCCGTTGATGGCGAGCGCGCCGTTCCTGGTATAGCGCACGCCGGCCGGGGTCTGCACCGCGAGAAAAGCGTTGCCCTGGATGGCGACGTCGAGCGGAGCGCCGGTGCGCTGCACAGCGCCCGGCGAAAAATCGATCCAGGTGCCGCGGTCCTCGACGAAATCGATGCGCCGGTCCCTGCCGGTGAATTGCTCGTCGCTGGCGTTCGGCATCAAAAACTGCGCGAACAGCGCGTTGTCGGACTTGAATCCGGTGGTGTTGATGTTGGCTATGTTGTTGGCGACGACGTCGAGTTCGTGACTGAGCGCCATCTGCCGCGACAAGCCGACGAGAAGAGCGTTCTCCATCGGAAATTTCTCCCCAACTGGGCCTGGCAGGCGCCGACGCGACAGGCTGCAAGCCATCCCAAGTCGCCACGCGCTCTCCCAAGCGCGTCGCGCAAAGCCACGCTGCAGAAGCCGTGCCAACGGGGAAAATCGCGATGGGTCAAAGGGCTAAGCGATAGCGCTGGCGTCGAAGTCCGGGCAGAAAAAGCCATTATTAACACTGCGCTGGGCAAAAATTTCCGCGGCGCCGGGCGTGGGCAAGTTTCTGTTAACCATTCCTACCTAGCTTCGATTGCGGCCCCCGCCAAAAAACGGCGGCGGCTGGCGCTCGCGGCGTTGGTTTTGCGTTCTCCTGCGTGCGCTTTCACGCCAGCGGGAGCCGTCATGGCGACAACAAAAGCCGCAAAAGCCACCAAGCCCGAAGCCGACAACGACGATACCGAAGCTGCCGAAGCCGCGCCGGCGAGCAAAGGTTTCTCCATCAAGGCGCTGGCCTCGCGCAAGCTCATCATCATCGCGGCTGCCGCCGTGCTCGGCTTGGGCGTCGCCGGTGGCGGCGCCTATCACTTCCTGGGCGGCAGAAGCAGTCAGGCCGCCCCCGCCAGCAAGATCAAGCCGCCGGTTTTCGTTGATCTGCCCGAGGTGCTCGTGAACCTGTCGTCGACCGGCAACGATCGCACCCAATATCTGAAGGTCAAAGTGGTGCTGGAAGTGCCGGACGAATCGGTCAAGACCGAGATCGAGCCGCTGATGCCGCGGCTGATGGACACGTTCCAGACCTATTTGCGCGAATTGCGCGCCACCGATCTCGACGGTTCGGCGGGCCTGTACCGGCTCAAGGAGGAGCTGACGCGGCGCGTCAACGCCGCGATCGCGCCGGAGCGGATCAACGCCGTGCTGTTCAAGGAAATCGTGGTGCAGTGATGCTGCGCTCCTCGCTCGTCATTCCGGGGCGCCGCGAAGCGGCGAACCCGGAATCCATAACCACCAGCGCGGGCTTATGGATTCCGGGTGCCTCGCTGCGCTCGGCCCCGGAATGACGGACTAGTTCCATGGCGCAGCCGAAGGACCAGATCGACCAGGACGCCCTTGCCGCCGAATGGGGCGTCGCGCTCGAAGCCGAGCAGGAGGCGGCCGAAGCGGCGCCGGCGCCCGCCGAACCGGAGAGCGGTCCGGAGGCCATGGCGGCGCATTGGGCGGCCATGGTCGACGATGGCCAGTTCTTGCCCAACACCAAGGGCGGAGCCGAGCGCGTTCTGACCCAGGAGGAAATCGATTCGCTGCTCGGCTTCTCGCTGGCCGACATTTCGCTCAACGACAATTCCGGCATCCGCGCCATCATCGATTCGGCGATGGTGTCGTACGAGCGCCTGCCGATGCTGGAAATCGTCTTCGACCGGCTGGTCCGGCTGATGACGACGAGCTTGCGCAACTTCACCTCCGACAACGTCGAAGTCTCGCTCGACCGCATCACCTCGGTGCGGTTCGGCGATTATCTCAATTCGATTCCGCTGCCGGCCATACTGGCGGTGTTCAAGGCCGAGGAGTGGGAGAATTCCGGGCTGGTGACGGTGAATTCCAGCCTGATCTATTCGATCATCGACGTGCTGCTCGGCGGCCGTCGCGGCCAGACCGCGATCCGCATCGAAGGCCGGCCCTACACGACGATCGAG
>JASHSE010000166.1 GCA_030036975.1 Xanthobacteraceae bacterium
CCGGCGCCATCGAACGCCTCGATCTTGTTGGCGCGCCAATCGCGCTGCGCAACGCCATCGAGGTCAAGTAAAAAATTTTCCACGCGCAGCGTGAGCCGCGAACGACGAGACCGAGGCGCCGGGCCTAACGCCGCGCGAACACCAACGTGGTCCAGCCGTCGAGATCGATGCGCCGCTGCAGCGTCAAGCGGTGATAGGCGGCGACGACGGCGTTGGCCTGCGCCGGCAGGATGCCGGACAGGATGAGGCGCGCGCCGGGCGCAAGCGTTTGCGTCAGCGCCGCGGCGAAGCGTTGCAGCGGGGCCAGCAAAATATTGGCGAAGACGAAATCGAACGGCGCGCGGCGGCGCAAGCCGGCGACGCCGTCGGCGCGCAGCACTTCGACCAGCAAGCCGACGCCATTGCGCCGCGCATTGTTGCGCGCCGCATCGACAGCCTGCGGGTCGATGTCGATTGCCAGCACGCCGCAGCGCAGCGCGCGCGCGGCGGCGATGGCGAGCACGCCCGAGCCAGTGCCGAGATCGAGGATGCGCGCTTTAGTTCCCCTCATCCTGAGGTGCTCGGCGCGCAGCGCCGAGCCTCGAAGGATGCAGGCCGAGGCGCCGGGGCCTACATCCTTCGAGGCTCGCTTCGCTCGCGCCTCAGGATGAGGGGCGAGAGTAGGGCGCGGCTTCGTACGCGCCTTGCAGATGCGGTCGAGCGCGAGGAGGCAGCCGCGCGTGGTGCCGTGGTGGCCGGTGCCGAAGGCGAGCGCCGCCTCGATCTCGATGGCGATCCGGTGCGGCGCGATGCGCGCGCGGTCGTGCGCGCCGTGCACGACGAAGCGGCCGGCTTCGACGGGCTTAAGGTCGGTGAGGCTTTTTTCGACCCAGTCCGCCGCGGCGACGCGGCCAAAGCGCAGCGCCGACGCGGCAATCCCGGCCGTCACCGCGAGTTGGCGCACGGTGTCGGCGTCGACCGTGCGGCCGAAATAAAGGATCACGCGCCAGCGGCCGCTGGCGGTATCCACGATGCTCACAGCGGCTTCACCGGCGAAGCGCTCGGCGAACGCGTCGGCAAGCCGATGCGCCGTGTGTTGCTCGGTTTCGACGGTGGCGGTGAACTGGCCCGGCGAAGGCGATTGTCTGGACGAAGCCATTGGCGAGACAAGTCAGTTTCGGCTTACGCACGGAATTCACAATCAAGTGCCATGAGAGAGTGTGGTGGGTTTACGCGCCGTTTTTCAAGTTTCACGCACAGCCTTATCCGCTGCTTTTCCACAGTGTTTGCGGTTCTGTGTCACGCGCTTGTCAACGGCGGGCGCGCCGGATTGGGCTAGAGCATATCTCGCTCAGATAGCACCACGTTCTCGTCGTGCCCGGGCTTGACCCGGGCATCCATGCGGCTTCAACGCAGCATGGATTGCCGGGTCAAAGCCCGGCAATGACGAATGAAGGAACTCGATTCGATTACAGCGGAACATGCTCTAGCATGGACCGAGCGCAACGCTGGAGACAATGATGGGCAGGATGAAACAACCGGCGATTTTAGCGACTTTGGCGGTGGGCCTTGCGATTGGCTGCTGGCTCGGCCTGGCCGCCGCCGCCGGCGGCGCGCGCACCCAGGCACAGGCACCCGACTACGCAAAACTCCTCGCCGCGCCGGACCGCAGCGCGGCCGACCGCAAGGCCGACCAGCGCCGCGACCCGGTGCCGTTCCTGGTCTTTGCCGGCGTGCGCCCGGGCATGAAGGTGCTCGACATGGGCGCCGGCGGCGGCTACTCGACCGAGCTGATGGCGCGCGCGGTGGCGCCGAACGGCATCGTCTACGGCCAAAACCCGGCCGACCTCGGCGCGAAGGCGAAGACCGCGTTCGAGGCGCGGCTGAAAACGCCGGCGATGCAGGACGCGGTCGCCGATTATCGCCCGTTCGACGATCCGATTCCGCCGGGCGTGCACGACCTCGATCTGATCACGTTCCTGTTCTACTACCACGACACTTGTTACATGAAGGTCGACCGCGCCGCGATGGACCGCAAAATGTTCGCTGCGCTCAAGCCCGGCGGCTTTTTGGTGATCGCCGATCATTCGGCGCTGCCGGGGCAGGGCACCTCGGTGGTCAAGACGCTGCACCGTATCGAGGAGTCGACGCTGCGCCAGGAGGTCGAAGCGGCCGGTTTCCACGTCGCCGCCGAAGGCAATTTCTGGCGCAATCCGAACGACACCCACGACTTCGTGAGCTACAAGCCGGTCATGCCGGTCGACAATTTCGTGCTGAAGTTTCAGAAGCCGTAACGCGGCGCCATTCCGGGGCGCGGGCCGCCGGCCCGCGAACCCGGAAGCCATAATCCCGGCAGTGAAAAAGTATTTAGGCGCCGCGGGCGGTTCTGCAGCGCCTGTGGTTATGGATTCCGGGTTCGCCGCTGCGCGGGCGCCCCGGAATGACGACGTTGGCTCAGTACTGCGAATACGGCTGTGGCGCGTAGGGCTGCGTGCCGTAATACGCTTGGCCGCCGTAAGGATGGCCGTAGACCGGCGCCGGCTGCGGCGGGAATGCGGAGCGGCCGTAATAGCCCTGCTGGGCGTAGCTTTGCTGTCCGTAGCCCTGCTGTGCGTAGCCCTGCTGCCCATAAGTCGGCTGGCCGTAGACTTGCCGGCCGTAGGTTTGGTCGTAAGCCGGCTGGCCAGCATATGGCGACGGCTCGCCGTAAACCGGTTGCCCATAGCCCGGCTCGGTCTCGGCCGGCTGGGCGGCCGCCTGCTGCTGCGAGCCTTGGCGGCGCGCGATCAGCGGCCCGCGGGCCGGAATGTGGCCGCGCACGATCACGGTCGTGTCCGCCATGCCCTCTTCCTTGACCAGGTTGAACAGCACCGCGGCGTTGGCCGGCGCCAGCCGTACGCAACCGTGCGACACCGCCATGCCGAGATGCGGCGTGTCGAAGAAGCCGTGGATGGCGTGGCCGTTCATGTCGAAGAAGATCGAATGCGGCATCGGCGCGTTGTCGTACTCCTTCGAATGATGCTCGGCGTCCATGCGGTTCGGCTTGTAGGTGCCGTTCGGCGTGTCATAGCCGGGCCGCCCGGTCGACACCGCCCAGTCATAGCGGGTGGCGCCGTCGACCGTGACCAGCATGCGCTGCGAGCCCTTATCGATGGTGACGACGACGTTGGCGAAAGCCGGCGCGGCGAGCGGCAGCGCCAGGCCGGCGGCGATGAGCGCGGCGCGGAAGATTGTTTTGTGCAGACGCATGGTTACCCCTGGCTACGTGAGATCGGCTGGTTGAGACCTTGGGCCTTGGACTGTGGGTCCGGAGCTTCGGGTCCTTGCGATCGGCCGACGGAGCGATCGCGAGGCGACGAGCGATACCGCGACGACCCGTCTCAAGAGATAGGAGGTGGCCCCTGTATTAGAAGTCCGCCGCCGCCGATTGGTTCAACGCTGCGACCTAAATACCGGACCGGGCGGAATGGTGAAGCAAATGCGGCCGGATTGGCCAAAAACCGCGCCCATCCCGTCGCGACCGCGTGGCCGCTTTTTGCTGGCGGCGGGGCAACCTTTCCTCACCCGCGAAGCGGGGGAGGATGAACGCCTCAATGGCGCTTGAAATACTGCACGGCGCGCTCGTGCTTCTCGGCAGCGGCACGGCTAGCGAACGTGCCGAGATTGCGCCGCCTGCCGGTCTTCGGATTCTTCTTGCGCGAGTACAGCCGGTACTTTCCGGACGTGAGCTTGCGGATCATGGCGCGGCTCCAAAGCTCCGATTTGTCAGAGGCTCAAGACGCCATGGCGTTCTATGTTCCGGTATCGTGGCTCAGGCGGCCGATTTGCTCTTTGCGATGGCCCGACGCACGGCTTTCGGCTCGCTCTTGATCACCTCGATCAAGGTGCGCGCCGCGCCGGAGGGGCGGCGGGTGCCGAGTTCCCACTTCCGGACGGTGCCCACGGCCGTCCCAATGAAGGATGCGAATTCGCGCTGCGAAAGGCCGAGCTTAAGTCGCGCCTCACGCGCATCAGTATCGTGCGGCACGACGCGATGTACGACAACGTCGGCCTTTTCACCGCGCACATATTTCAGTGCCTCCTGCCAGCTGGCGCGGATGTCATCCGCGAGACTGGGTTTGGCTATGCTGCCCTTTACCTTCTTCGCCATTGTGTCACTGCTTCCTTTGCGTAGGCGGTGAATTCTTTTTTCTCGCGCGCGCTCAGATCGGCCTTCTCGTTCTTGGCATAGAGCGCCATGAGGAGGACAGGAAACTCGGCACTGTAGAAATAGTAGATCACGCGCGCGCCACCTTGCTTGCCGCTGCCAGCGCGCCCGACGCGGACCTTGCGTAATCCTCCTGTTCCTGGAATGACATCGCCGCAAGTCGGCTCATAAGCGATCAGATCGACAATTGCGTCCTGTTCATCGCTGCTAAGCAGTTCATTGACCCGACGCCGGTAACCGGGGAGTTCGATCACCGAGACCGGGTGCTGGCGCATGCTGTCTTTGTACCCCAAAGGGGTACTGAGGTCAATTGGGCAGGGGATTCAAACGGCGCTCTTGCATCTCAGATCACGCCCGCTCCACGAAACTATCCACCACCCGTTTCTGCCCGGCTTTGTCGAACTGGATCGTCAGCTTGTTGCCGTCGATGGCGGTGATGTTGCCGTTGCCGAATTTTCGGTGGAAGACGCGGTCGCCGAGCGCGAAGGCCGACGTGGTGCCGGTGGATTTGGCGACGAGTTCGCCTTCGATGGTGAGCGGCAGGCGGCGCGGCGAGGGGCCGGGGATCAGCCGCGAGGACCGAACCCCCTCACCTTCG
>JASHSE010000167.1 GCA_030036975.1 Xanthobacteraceae bacterium
ATGGGCTCTATAACAGCTACGACATACGTGGGCCTTATGAAGAGTTGCACTACCAATAAAGGCGTCGTCCGTCCGCGTGGAGGGCTGCCTGCGTGACTGCTGTGCCGCCGGCGCGCTCGCATCCGACCCGCGGAGCGTGGCTGCAGAAGTCCACAGCATGTCGAACCTGACGTGAAGCGGCTTGCGGCGTTCGACGCGGCGCTGCCGGGCATTAGCCCGCCGCCTCCGGCGGATATAGGCCCGGCAGAAGCCAACGTGAAAACGTGGCATTTCGCTTTCAATCGGCTCGACGATTGCCTTCGGCGCAGAGCCGGGGTTGTGACGGCTTTGCTCGGCACGACGCGTCTTGTCGCATCCGACGTTCAGGGCAGTGTGTTCGAAGGGGGGCCGCGCCCTGCCCGAGGAAGCTCCGCGCGCCATCGCCCAGCAGATCGTGATGTTTACGAAGTGTCAGCTGCTTGCCCGTCCCCGCTAGGTCATTTACATAAAGAAGCACGAGATTGCCTCCATTGACCGAAGGAGGACGGCCGTGAACGTTGAAGCGAAACACGCCGAGCGCAGCGCCGCCGCGAAAAGCGCTACGAAACTCAGAATCATCGACTGCGATATTCATCCGAAAAGCTCGCTCGAGGATTTGCGGCCGTACCTGAGCAATCGCTGGTGGGATTATGCGCAGACCTATGGGCAGCGCTCGCATCATGGCTACGTCAAGGGCTTTCCGTATCCGAAAGGCCAGCCGCTCGCCTCGCGCCGCGACGCCTGGCCGCCGGACGGCGGCCTGCCGGCCAGCAATTACGAGTTCATGCGCGCGCAGCACCTCGATTTTTACGGCATCGAGTACGGCGTCATGAACCCGTTGTCACCGTCCGGCCAGGGCGAGCAGAACGACGAGTTTTCCGCGGCTCTCGCGTTCGCCGCCAACGAATACCAGCTCAATCACTGGAACGCGCTCGATCCGCGGCTCAAGGCGTCGCTGATCGTGCCTTACGAGGATCCCGCCGCGTCGCGGCAGGAAATTCGCAAGCGCGCCGGCGACCGCCGTTTCGCGCACGTGCTGATGCTTACCCGCACGGCAGAGCTGATGGGCCGCCGCCGCTATTGGCCGATCTACGAGGCGGCCTGCGAGGCCGGCCTGCCGGTCGGCGTGCACGTGTTCGGCTATAGCGGCCGCGCGGTGAGCAACACCGGCTGGCCTTCGTTCTATGTCGAGGAGATGACCGAACACGCCTCAGCCTGTCAGGCGCAGGTGACGAGCCTCATCATGGAAGGCGTGTTCGCGCATTTTCCCGCGCTGAAATTTGTCTTCATCGAAGGCGGCTTCGGCTGGCTGCCGGCGCTCGGCCACCGCCTCGACCGCAACTGGGCGCGCATGAAAAGCGGGCTGCCGCAGGTGCCGCGGCCGCCGTCCGAGTATTTGCGGGAGCATTTCTGGGTGACGACGCAGCCGATGGAGGAGCCGGAGAATCCGGCGCATCTGCTCGACGTCATGGCCGCGACCGGCTTCGACCGCATCCTGTTCTCGTCGGACTACCCGCACTGGGATTTCGACGATCCATTCGTGGCGCTGCCGCAAAACCTCGGCGACGAGCGGCGCCGCCAGATTTATTCCGGCAATGCGCGGGCGCTGTATCGATTGGATTGATAAAACCGGTGTGTTTCCCGGGCGCAGCGCAGGACGAAGTGGCCCGCTGCAGACCCGGGATCGTCAGAAACGCCGAGCTTTTGAAGGTCCCGGGCGTCGCGTAAACCTGCGCCAGTGCCTAAATGTAGCGGCGTGGCCAGTGGAAATTCCCAAGGTCTTGCGCTGGCCGGCTGGTATGATGCCGGGGGCCGGTGTATCACCGCCGTACACGCCGAGGGCGGCCAGGAGCCAGGAATGTTGGTTTCCCACAGTGCAAAGAGCGCCAAGCTGCTAGTAGACAAGGGCTTTTTCTCCGAAACCCTCGCCGAAAGCGACCCGGAAATCGCCGATGCGATCGGGCGCGAGCTTGGCCGTCAGCGCGACGACATCGAGCTGATCGCCTCGGAGAACATCGTCAGTCGCGCCGTGCTCGAGGCGCAGGGCTCGGTGCTGACCAACAAGTATGCCGAAGGCTTGCCCAGCCGGCGTTATTACGGCGGCTGCCAGTTCGTCGACATCGCCGAGCGGCTCGCCATCGGACGCGCGACCAAACTGTTCGGCTGCCGTTTCGCCAATGTGCAGCCGCATTCCGGCGCCTCCGCCAACGCCGAAGTTTTCATGGCGTTGATGCATCCCGGCGATACCTTCATGGGGCTCAACCTCGCCGCCGGCGGCCATCTCACCCACGGCTCGCCGGTAAATCTGTCGGGCCGCTGGTTCAAGGTCGTGCCCTATGGGGTGCGGCGCGACGACCATGTGATCGACATGGACGAGGTGCAAAAACTCGCCCATGCGCATCGGCCAAAGGTGATCATTGCCGGCGGCTCGGCCTATCCGCGCATCATCGATTTCCGCCGCTTCCGCGAGATCGCCGACGAGGTCGGCGCGTACCTCGTGGTCGACATGGCGCATTTTGCCGGCCTTGTCGCCGGCGGCGTCCATCCGAGCCCGTTCCCGCACGCCCATGTGGTGACGACCACCACGCACAAAACGCTGCGCGGGCCGCGCGGCGGCGCTATCCTGAGCGACGACGAGGAGCTGGCCAAAAAGCTCAATTCCGCCGTGTTCCCGGGCATGCAGGGTGGGCCGCTGATGCATGTCATCGCCGCCAAGGCCGTGGCGTTCGGCGAAGCGTTGCGGCCCTCTTTCAGAACTTACGCGCGCAACGTCGTCGAGAACGCTAAGGCGTTGGCCGAGACCTTGAAAGCGCGCGGCTTCGATATCGTCTCCGGCGGCACCGATACGCACCTGATGCTGGTCGATCTGCGCCAGAAGCGCTTGACCGGCAAGGTGGCGGAAGTCGCGCTCGGCCGCGCCCGCATCACCTGCAACAAGAACGGCATTCCGTTCGACCCGGAAAAGCCGACCGTCACCTCCGGAGTGCGCCTGGGCACGCCGGCCGGCACGACCCGCGGTTTTGCCATTGCCGAGTTCAGGCAGATTGGCGACTTGATCACCGAAGTGCTTGATGCGTTGTCTCAAAAAGGCGCCGAGGAGGATGCCGGGGCGGAGGCCGCGGTGCGCGAGAAAGTCGGCCGGCTGGTCGGCCGTTTCCCGATCTACGAGTCCTAAAGCGGGCAGGGAAGCGAATGGGGGCAGGGGATGCGTTGTCCGAGTTGCGGAAGTCTCGATACTCAGGTCAAGGACTCGCGGCCGACCGAGGATTCCTCGGTCATCCGCCGCCGCCGCGTCTGCCTGTCCTGCAACTTCCGCTTCACCACTTTCGAGCGCGTGCAGCTGCGTGAGCTGATTGTCATCAAGCGCAACGGCCGGCGCGTGCCGTTCGACCGCGACAAGCTCCTTCGCTCGGTGCAGATCGCGCTGCGCAAGCGCCCGGTCGAGCCGGAGCGCATCGACCGGATGGTGTCGAAAATCGTGCGCGAATTGGAGAGCCTCGGCGAGAACGAGGTTTCGTCCGAGACAATCGGCGAAACCGTGATGGCTCAACTGCGCGAGCTCGACGACGTCGCCTATGTGCGCTTCGCCTCGGTCTACCGCAATTTCCGCGAGGCCAAGGATTTCGAGACCGCGCTGGCCGAACTGTCGGCTGACGAGGCGGCCGAGCTTGTGCGCAAGTGAGCGCTGTTATGCCGGGCCGACCAGATCTTCGACGGTGAGATCAAGCCCGGGTGGATCGAGCCGCAGTGCTCCGGCGCTCAGTACGTTCGGCATCTGGTTGCTGCTGTGATGGGTCACCGTGCGAGCCTCGGGATCGATGACGAGATAATGTGCAACGCTGGGTAATTTGAAATAACCGATCAGCTTAGCGCTGGTGTCGTGATGACTTGTCGTCGGAGACAACACCTCGACCAAAATCACCGGATTCGCGATCAGCATCGAAGTGGGGGGCGGAGCGCCGCCGCAGAACACCAAAGCATCCGGCTCATAGAGCGTATGGTCGTCGATCCGCACACCTGGCCCATCCGGCATGACCTCGCATGGCAAGCCGGCAGCTCTCACCGCCTGCAGCAGAGTGAGATAAACAAGTCCCTTGACGCGGCTGTGGGATAGACGTTCCGACGGCATGGTCACGATCTGTCCGTTGATCAGTTCCGTGCGCCGTCGTTCGCTCTGGCGTTCGCTCCAGGCGAGGTATTCCTCGACCGTCATGGCGCCGCGAAGTGCGGTATTCATGACAGGAAGGCTATCACGGGACCCGGCTTTGGCGCAAAACGATGACCTTCGCTTCATGAATCTGGCGCTGGCGCTTGGCCGGCGCGGGCTCGGCCGTACTTGG